>NZ_JALBGW010000283.1:0-3257 GCF_023006485.1 Neorhizobium sp. BETTINA12A | reverse complement strand
CTTGAGACGCTGCCGGCACCGGCGGTGCCGGCGCCCGCTGGGAATGCTCCTGCGGCCGCGCCCGCCGTTCCGGCAACGGGAGGCAATCCATGAGCCTCGTCATCTCGCAGACAAGTCCGGGCGGACGCGTCGGCGAACTGGCGCTATGGGGCGCTGCCGGACTGCTGATGCTGACAGTACATTTCAGCGCCGCGGCCTATCTGATGCGGGAACAACCGGATGTGCCCGCCGACAACGCACCGCCGGCAGCGATCATGATCGAGCTTGCGCCAGAGCCGGAAGCCGCCAACACCGAGGAAGAGCAGATCTCTCCTGACATGCAGGAGCAGGAACAGGTGATGAGCGAGCAGGCGGAGCCTGTCGAGGAACCGCAGCCGGAGCCCGTTGAGCAGCCGAGACCCGAACCGACGCCCGAGCCCGTTGCAGAACCTGTCGAGCAGCCGGTCGAACCACCGCTGCAGGAAGTCGCCGAGCCGGTCGAGCCTGAACCGGTGCAGCCGCCCGTGGTGGAACCACCGCCGGAGCCGATCGAGGAGATCAAGCCGGTCGAGGAACAGATGACGGCGGCGCTCGAAAATGTCGAAGTGCCGTTGCCGGTAGTGCGGCCCCTGCCGCCGGTCGAGGAAAAGCCGCCGGAACAGCCGAAAAAGCCGGAGGCCAAAAAGGAACCGGTGAAGAAGGTCCAGAAGCCGAAGCAACAGCAGCAGCAGCAGGCCCGTCCGGACATGGCCGAGGCAAAGATCCAGGCCAAGCAATCGGACCGCACGGCCGCCAGCCAGAATTCCACCAGCTTATTTTCGTCGTCGGTTTCGCCGCAGCAGTGGATGACGCGCGTGAGAACGAAGATTGCTCGCTACGCCCGCAAATGCCCCGGCAACGGAACCGGCATCGTTACGGTCCGCTTCAGCTTCGACGGCAGCGGCAACATCGGCAATGTCTCGGTCGCTGGGTCGTCGGGCAACGCGTCTATCGACGACTATGTCGCATCGGCTGTCCGACGTGCTTCGCCCATCCCTGCGCCGCCTTCCGGTGTTGCAAGTTCACTCAGCCAGCCGGTAAAGTGCGAATAACCGCCTGATTTCCTCGCGGCGTTCGTCCCCGAACCAATCTGGATCTCCAGCATGCACATCACTCTCCCAGAAGCCGAAACGCTTGTTCAGAGCGTTTTCGAAGCCAATGGCGTTCTTGCCGAGACCGCCCGATCCGTCGCCCATGCGCTCGTGCATGCGGAAGCTGCCGGGCAATATGGTCATGGCCTGCGCCGCGTTCCCGCCTATATCGGCCAAGCTCGCTCCGGCAAGGTCGACGGCAAGGCGAGACCCGTCGCCACCCGGCCGCGTCCGGCGGCGCTCGTCGTCGATGCGGCGCTCGGTTACGCCTACCCGGCCTTCGATATCGCAGTCGCCGAGCTTCCGAAAATCGCGCGGGAACAAGGCATCGCGCTTGGCGCCATCCATCGCTCCCACCATGCGGGCGTCATGGCGCTGACCGTCGAGCGGTTTGCCGAGCAAGGCCTTGTGGCGCTGATGTTTGCCAATGCGCCGGCCTCGATGGCCGCCTGGGGCGGCAGGAAGCGGCTGTTCGGCACCAACCCGATCGCCTTTGCGACGCCGATTGCCGGCGAGGATCCGCTGGTCATCGATCTCGCGCTTTCGACCGTCGCCGCCGGCAAGATCATGGCGGCGCGCCAGAAGGGCGAGAGCATTCCGGAAGGCTGGGCCTTCGATGCCAACGGCAAGCCGACCACCGATCCGCACGAGGCCCACAAGGGTCTGATGGCGCCCTCGGGCGGCGCCAAGGGTGCGGCGCTGGCGCTGATGGTGGAGATCCTGTCGGCCGGCCTGACCGGATCGAACTTCTCCTACGAGGCAAGCTCGTTCATGGACGAGAAAGGTTCGCCGCCCTCGGTCGGTCAGACGCTTATTGTCATCGACCCTTCCGCAAGCACGGCCTCGGCTGCAGAGCGGATCGCCGAACTTGCCCTCGAGATGGCCTCCGAAGAGGGCGTTCGCCTGCCAGGGCGACGCGGCCAGAACGCGCGCCGGACGGCGATCGAGCAGGGGCTCGACGTCGACGACGAGGTGATTTCGACGATCAAGGCGCTGGTTTAGGCCCGCAGGGCTGCCGCCGGCGACTGGCGGTAGGCGAGAATGGCCGGCACGGCGGACAGAGCCGCCGATGCGGCGAGCAGGATCAGCGCCATGCGCAGGTCCTCGCCGACAAAGCCGACCGGCAGGATGATGCCACTCTTGACGGTGAAGGCGTTGGCGATCAGCCGGGCAGCGGCGAGGCCGGTCAGGAAGCCGAGACCGATGCCGAGCGCGACCAGCAGGAAGAGCTCGAACCAGACTATGGCGAAAACCGACAGCCGCGGCGCGCCAAAAGCCCGCAGCGCGCCGATCTGGCGCCGCCGCTGGCCGATATGGGTGACGGTGACCAGGACCAGGGCTGCCGCCACCAGGCCCTGCGATCCGGCGGCCACGGCGCTCAGCACCATCTTGGCATCGCCGAGCGTCGCATAGAGGCTGGTCAGCACCTCACCCGGGAAAACCGCGAGCGTATTGCCGTTGCGATATTCCTGGCGGAGCTTGTAGGCATCGGCAATCGTCTTCGGCTTTACGAGGACCGCCGGAAGACCGGGGGCATCGGCGGCGAAATTCTCGTCGATCGCCGCATCCGCATCGATGGACCCGTGATGATCGTGATCCTCGTCGGCATGCTCATCCGCAGCGGCCGCGGCCTGCGTTACCTGTGCTGCTCCGCCTTCGTGGTGCTCTTCTTCCTCATGCTCATGATCGTGGCCGAGGCCATGGACGTGCCAGACCGCCTGGATCGGCACCAGAATGGCCCGATCCCAGGGCGTCCCCGTCGGCGGCAGCTTGCCGGTGACGTGGTATACGACGCCCGCATGGGTCTCGCCGCCCATCGCCGCCGTGCCGTGCATGGGCTTGATTTCCGCTCCGACCGGCAGCTTCACTGCCGCCCCGACCACCGCCTCGCCCTCTTTCTCGAACATGCGGCCCGAGGCAAAACCGGAGACGGTGCTGCCAATCAGCGCGCGGGTCGTGCCGACCAAAGGGTAGCCGGCAAAGGAATCGCCGAACCCGACCGGTGCCACCCAGGCGACACGCGGATCCTTCGAGAGTTTTGCCAGCACCTCGCCCGGCATCAGCGGCAGCGGCGCCGGCTGCAGGAAGATCGACGAGAGCACGAGCTGGGTTTCGCTGCCGGCCGCGCCGATCACCAGGTCGAACTTG
>NZ_JALBGW010000282.1:0-3305 GCF_023006485.1 Neorhizobium sp. BETTINA12A | reverse complement strand
CGCGGCTCTTCGGGCCGAGCGTGCCGTTGGCTGAGGCGGAGCAGGGAGATGTCCTGCTGTTCCGCTGGCGACCGGACTTTCCGGCCAAACATGCCGGGGTGTTGGCCGGGCCGCAGCATTTCATCCACGCCTATGAGCAGTCGGCGGTGACGCGTTCGGCCCTGGTACCATCGTGGCGGCGACGGATTGCGGCGGTATATCGGTTTCCTTCGGCGTGTCATTGAAAAGAAATGCCGTTTGGAATATGTTTCTGGAGTGGTGAGCGGGGCTGCTACCCCGCCCACCGTTTGCTTATCTGTTGAAATGGATCCGGACGGAGAGAGACCAGCCCGTCCGGGTCACCTTCAAGATAAGCGTAATGCCAATCGGCCTGAGCCTCATAACATTACCTCCATTTTCGAGAGCAAGGCCCCTGCCTGGGTCGGCGTGGCCTGTCCTCGCCGATGCGCCGGCTGGCGCGGCGCGTGCTGCTTCTGCTCCCGAATTTCCTGACGCTATCACAATCTGAGCGAGCATCCAGTGGCAGCGCTGGGCGGCGGCGAGGTATTTCCATGGCCACTATCCTTTTCCAGGCGGCGGGCGCGGCGCTCGGCAGTGTGTTCGGTCCGGTCGGTGCGATCATCGGGCGGGCGGCGGGGGCGCTGGCCGGCAGCATGGTCGATCGGGCGCTGATCGGCGGCAGCGGCACGACCATCTCCGGGCCACGTCTTGCGACTGCACGCATTCCGGGTGCTGATGAAGGAACGGCGATCAACCGCATCTACGGGACGGCGCGGATCGGCGGCACGCTGATCTGGGCGACGCGTTTCGAGGAAGAGGTGACGCGCGAGCGCTCCGGCGGCAAGGCGACCAGCGGGCCGCGGGTGGAGACGTTCAGCTATTTCGCAAACCTGGCGGTCGGGCTCTGCGAGGGGCCGATCGCCGGCGTACGGCGGGTCTGGGCCGATGGGCGTGAGCTCGATCTGACGGCAATCGAGATGCGGGTCTACCGTGGCGACGGGGAGCAATTGCCCGATCCGCTGATCGAGGCGAAGCAGGGCGAGGGCAATGCGCCGGCCTATCGCGGGCTGGCCTATGTCGTGTTCGATCGGCTGCCGCTCGACAGTTTCGGCAATCGCATTCCGCTGCTGCAGTTCGAGGTGCTGCGGCCGGTCGGCAGGCTCGAACATCAGATACGCGCCGTGACGGTCACGCCGGGCGCGACGGAGCATGGTTATGCGACTGTGCCGGTGACGGAGAAGACCGGCGAGGGCAGCGGGCGCATTCTCAATCGCCATACGCTGGCGGCCGGCACCGACTGGCAGGCGTCGCTCGATGAGTTGCAGGCGCTCTGCCCCAACCTCGAACGGGTGGCGCTGGTGGTCTCCTGGTTCGGAACGGACCTCAGGGCAGGGTATTGCCGCATCGTGCCGGGCGTCGAGGTGCCCGAGCGATGGGAGGAAAGCGCAGAGTGGTCGGTGGCCGGCATGTCGCGCGGCGATGCGCATCTGGTGAGCCAGGACGGCGGGCCGGCTTTCGGCGGCACGCCGAGCGATGCGAGCGTGGCTCAGGCGATCACCGACCTCAGGGCGCGTGGGCTGAAGGTCTATCTCTATCCGTTCGTGATGATGGATATCCCGCCCGGCAACGGCCTGCCGGATCCCTACCGTGGCGTGGAGCAGGCGGCCTTTCCCTGGCGCGGGCGGATCACCTGTTTTCCGGCGTCGGCGGATAAGACCGAGGAAGCACGGACGCAGGTGCAGGTTTTCAGCGCCGGCTCCGAGGGATACCGGCGCATGGTGCTGCATTATGCCGGCCTGGCGGCGGCCATAGGCGGGGTTGACGGCTTCATCCTCGGCTCGGAACTACGCGGGCTGACGCAATTGCGCGACGAGACGGGAGCGTTTCCTTTCGTGCAACAACTGGTTGGGCTTGCGGCGGATGTGCGGGCGATCGTCGGGCCGGGGACGAAACTCACCTACGGCGCCGACTGGAGCGAATATTTCGGCTATCACCCGCAGGACGGTTCGGGCGAGGTGCATTTCCACCTCGATCCGCTCTGGGCTTCGGCGGATATCGATGCGGTCGGCATCGACAACTACATGCCGCTCAGCGATTGGCGCGACGAGGATCTTGTCGCGGACAATCCGGATGATTTTCGTCTTGCGGATGACCGCCAAGCGATGGCGGCGCAGATCGCGGCCGGAGAGGGTTTCGATTGGTATTATGCAAGCGATTCGGACCGGCGGAACCGGGTGCGATCGCTGATTTCGGATGGACTGGCGGGCAAGCCGTGGGTCTATCGTTACAAGGATCTCCTGGGCTGGTGGTCGAACCGGCATCATGACCGTGTGGGCGGTGCCGAGAATATAATGCCGACGGCCTGGCTGCCCGGCATGAAGCCGATCTGGTTCACCGAACTCGGGTGTCCGGCGGTCGACAAGGGCGCCAATCAGCCGAACGCCTTCATCGATCCGAAATCGGCCGAAAGCGCGCTGCCGTATTTTTCGAGTGGCGGGCGGTCCGACAGCATGCAGCGGCGGCTCCTGGAAGCGCATCATGGCTGGTGGCAGGGTCATGCGGCGGCGGACGGCATGGTCGACCCGGACCACGTGTTTGTCTGGACCTGGGATGCCAGGCCTGTTCCGGCCTTTCCCGGTGATCTTTCGGCCTGGAGCGATGGCGGTAACTGGCGCGCCGGCCATTGGCTCAATGGCCGGCTGGGCGGAACGACGCTCGCCGATGCCATTGCCGCGATCCTGACAGAGCACGGTTTCGAGGATTTCGACGTTTCCGAAGTGAGCGGCGACCTGACCGGCTATGTGCAGGGCGAGGTGACCTCGGCGCGGGCGCTTCTGGAACCGCTGCTCGAGGTGTTTCAGGTGGATGTGGGGGAAGACAGCGGCAGGCTGCGTTTCCGGTCGCGGCTGAAGGTCAGCCTGGCGGCAAAGGAGATTACCGTCGTCGCGGATACCGAGGATGAGGCCCTCTGGTCTGAAAACCGTGGGCACGATAGCGATTTTGCGGCGGAGGCGGTGCTGACCTCCTACAATCCACGGCTCGATTACGAACAGTCGGGCGTGCGGTCGCGGCGGGCACGGGCGGAAAGCCAGCGTATCCTGAGCTACGATCTGCCCGCCGTGCTGCCGGAGGAGACGTCGCTCGATGCCGTCGAGACGCTGCTGCGTACCCACAGGATTGCGAAACGGTCGCTCCGTCGAGAACATCGTCGTCTGGGTCGACCGGGTGAATGCCGATCCGACCCTCGACCTCAAGAACCTGTTGAGCGACATGGACCTGCTCGGCGCCAGGATCGGCGTCGAATA
>NZ_JALBGW010000281.1:0-3316 GCF_023006485.1 Neorhizobium sp. BETTINA12A | reverse complement strand
AGGTCGGCCCGCCGGACATGCGGGTGCTCTGCGGCCTCTTCGACCTCACCCCTGCCGAAGCCCGTGTGGCGCGCGCCATCGCCATGGCCCAGACGCCGGAAATGATCGCCGCCTCGCTGGGCATCTCGCTCGAAACCGCCCGCTCGCATTTGAAGAAGATCATGCTGAAAACCGGCACCACCCGCCAGGCGGAACTGGTGCTGCTGCTTTCAGGGCTGAATGCACCGAACTTCAGCGGTGGCGGTCGCCCGGAACCGTGAACGCCCCGAAAAGCGCGGTCCGGGTTAAATCGGCCACATTCCTTTGTTGAATAACCCGCACGCACGTGGAGGGTTGCAATTATTGGCTCAGGTATGGAGGAAGTGCAACCAGTCGATGCGCTCGGCGATGGTGAATTGATTCCGCATTGGGTAGTAGAATGAAATACAGATCGGAAATCGACGGCCTGCGGGCCGTCGCTGTGGTTCCTGTCATTATATTCCACAGTGGTCTGGGTTTCCGCGGCGGATTTGTTGGCGTCGACGTCTTCTTCGTCATCAGCGGCTATCTGATAACGTCGATCATGTATCGCGAAGTTGAGGAGCGGAAATTCAGTCTCGTCCGCTTCTACGAACGGCGCCTGCGGCGCATCGCTCCGGCGCTTCTTTGCGTCTGCCTGGCTTGCCTGCCGTTTGCATGGGCATGGATGCTTCCCCATGAGCTGCGCGACTTCGGCCGCAGCCTCTATCAGGTCAATCTGTTCGTTTCGAACTTCTATTTTTGGACCAAAACCGGCTATTTCGATTCAAGCAACGACCTGAAGCCGCTTTTGCATACGTGGTCTCTCGGCGTAGAAGAACAATTCTACATCATATTTCCGCTTGTTCTGATGGCCTTGCGGCGGTTTCGCCGCCAGTTCGTTCTGGCCGCCATCCTCCTGTTGAGCACGGCGAGCTTCCTTGCCACGCAGCTCGTGCCGCTGTTTGATCCTGCGGCGAATTTCTACCTTCTGCCCACCCGCTTCTGGGAGCTTGGCATCGGCGCCAGCATCAGCCTGGCGAATTTCGATCGAGAAAAAGCCCGCTACGGCGGTTTGGCGGCGGCTTGCGGTCTCGCGATGATCGTTCTGTCCTGCTTCTTCGTCGAAGGCGGGCCGTCTTATCCCGGCTGGCAGACGCTGCCCGTGGTGGTCGGAACCGCGCTGGTTCTTCTATTTTCATCGTCAGAGAATCTGGCTGGACGGCTTCTTTCCGCAAGAGCCTTGGTGTTTGTCGGCTTGATCAGCTACAGCCTCTATCTCTGGCATCAGCCTGTCCTCGCCTTCGCGCGCCTGCGGCTGTTCACCAATGACTTGAGCGCTTCAACATCCGCACTACTGCTTTGCGTCACGGTGTTGCTTGCGGTCGCGAGCTACTACCTCGTCGAGCGGCCGTTCCGCGACAGGAACCGCATTGGGGCGAAGGGTTTCTTTGCCCTGGCAAGCGTCGCGGCAGCCGCCAGCATCGCCTCCGGCATCCTGTTTGAAATGACCGACGGCGCCGCGTTCAGGGCGCCGGGTCTCTACGAGATGACCGAGGTGAGCAAAGGTTTGAGCGAAAACTGTAACGGCAAGATGGGGCCCGAATGCGCCACGTCCGACAGCCCGGAAATCGCGGTGTGGGGGGATTCCTTCGGCGCCCATCTTGTGGAAGGTATCCTGGCGTCGGCCCCCGATGTCAAACTCGTGCAGTTCACCAAAAGCCTTTGCGGACCGTTCACCGATATTACCTACCCGGTCGCCAGCGACGGTCGCAGGTCGCCCGAAGGCTGCCTGTCCCGGAACAGGGACGTCCTCGACGCCATGGCGGCGACCAGGACGCTTCGATACGTCGCGATAGGCGTCAATCTCGACATCTATACCGAATCCGAAACGTTCGTTCGGAAGGACGGTCAGAGTGTACCGGCAAGCCGGGCACTGCTTCTGGACAGTTTCCTGGGATCCTTGTCCCGCCTGCGGCAAATGGGATTGAGCCCGGTGGTTTTCGCGCAGCCTCCGCAGACCGGAACCGATGTCGGCGGTTGTGTTGCTCGGTCGAGATTGCTGGGGATCGCGGCAGACCGCTGCGATCTGTCTGCCGACGACGTGAACCGGCGAGGCCGCGTTGCGATGGAGATCACGAATGTCGTGGCACGGGACTATCCGGTGATCGATCTGGCCGCCGGCCGGTGCAACGGCACGATCTGCCGGGTCTCCGAGGATGGCGTCTCCCTTTATGCGGATGCGGGCCACTATTCTGAGGGCGGAATACGGCTGCTGGGAAAGAAGTACCATCTGTACGATCTTATCGTGAAGGCGGCGACTGAGGGCTGCGGTGATGGCTCTGTCCCCGCTGCCCGACCCGCCGGTATCTGCCGCCCTTGAGAATATCCGCCGGCACCCCCTTGACCTTCCCATGATGGGAAGCTCCACATAGCGTGGGACAATGAGACATCCCGACAAAAAGGGGAGATTGCGCCCATGAACCAGACCGTAAAACCGATCCACAAGGCCGAACCGTTTACCGTCCCCGTCGAGGGCATGACCTGCGCCTCCTGCGTGCGCCGCGTCGAGAACGCCGCGGCCAAAGTGGCGGGCATCGACAGGAGCGCCGTCAACTTCGCGACCAAGAAGCTGACGGTGGAATCGGCGGAAGGCTTTTCGCCGGAGGAACTGACGAAGGCGATCCGGAAGGTCGGTTACGAAATCCACCCGGGCGCCATGGACCATGCGATGCGTGAGGCGGGCATGATGCCGCCTGTGACGCTGACGTCGCATGCCGGGCACGAGCACCACCACGGGCATCACCAAAAGCATCAACCTGGCCATTCCGCACCGGAAGCCCAGGTCCACATGGACCATGCCGCCATGGGACACGACCAGGCGGCGGGCCATGCCGGCGGGCATGACCACATGCATATGCACCGGGGCGAGGAGGGCGTGCTGAAGCGCGACCTGGCGATCGCCTTCGTGCTGACCCTGCCGCTCTTCGTGCTGGAGATGGCGGGCCACCTCTACGACCCGTTCCACCACTGGCTGATGGGCGTGATCGAGACGCAGAACCTGTATTATCTCTATTTCTTGGCTGCGACGCTGGTCGTTTTCGGCCCGGGCTTCCGGTTCCTCAAACTCGGCCTGCCGGCGCTGCTGCGCGGCGCGCCGGAGATGAACTCGCTGGTCGCGGTCGGCGTGCTGGCGGCCTATGGTTACTCGCTGGTGACGACGTTCGCCCCGGACCTGCTGCCGGAGAGCGCCCGCTTCGTCTATTACGAAGCCGCAACGGTGATCGTCACGCTGATCCTGTTCGGCCGGCTGCTCGAG
>NZ_JALBGW010000280.1:0-3327 GCF_023006485.1 Neorhizobium sp. BETTINA12A | reverse complement strand
GGTGCGGCATGCCCTGAACCATCGCCGAAAACCTCCTTGGCGATG
The DNA here is from genome assembly GCF_023006485.1 of Neorhizobium sp. BETTINA12A. Lineage (NCBI taxonomy): Bacteria > Pseudomonadati > Pseudomonadota > Alphaproteobacteria > Hyphomicrobiales > Rhizobiaceae > Neorhizobium > Neorhizobium sp. BETTINA12A. The sequence goes on along the minus strand of NZ_JALBGW010000280.1, from coordinate 3,282 downwards.
GCGCCGATGCCGCCGAGCGAACCGATGATCGACGAAGCCTCCAGCGGCATCAGCACGATTTTGGAATTCGGCGCCTTGCCGATCGCGACCAAGGCTTCGGTGTATTTCTGCGCCACGAAATAGTTGATCGCCTGCACGTCGCCGGCGGCGATCGCCTGGGAGACGGCCTGCGTGGCCCGCGCTTCGGCCTCGGCGAGGCGTTCGCGGGCTTCTGGCTCGCGGAAGGCTGCTTCGCGCTTGCCTTCCGCTTCCAGAACGGCTGCCTGCTTGGCGCCCTCGGCGCGTAGGATCTGGGCGCTGCGCGAGCCTTCGGCTTCGAGGATCTGGGCGCGCTTCTCGCGCTCGGCCTTCATCTGCCGTCCCATCGATTCGACGAGGTCGGCGGGCGGCTGGATGTCCTTGATCTCGACGCGGGTGACCTTGATGCCCCAGGGACCGACGGCTTCGTCGACGACGCGCAGCAGCCGCTCGTTGATGACTTCACGGTTGGAGAGCAGTTCATCGAGATCCATCGAACCCATGACCGAGCGGATATTGGTCATGGTGAGGTTCTGGATGGCATTTTCGAGATTGGAAATCTGGTAGGCGGCCTGGGCCGGATTGAGGACTTGGTAGAAGGACACCGCATCTGCGGAGACGCTGGCATTGTCCTTGGTGATGACCTCTTGGGTCGGGATGCTGAGGACCTGCTCCATGACGTTCATGCGCACGCCGATGCGCTCGATGAAAGGTGTCAGCAGGTTGAGGCCCGGGTCCAGCGTGCGGGTGTAGCGGCCGAAGCGCTCCACGGTGTAGCGATAACCCTGCGGCACGGTCTTGATCCCGGCAAACAGGACCAGAATGATCAGCACCACCACGCCGATCACGACAATATCGAAGCCACCCAGGCCGCCCAAGTTCATGACATTCCTCCATTGCAGGCGGTAAGCCCGCCAGGTCACACGTGATGAGTTAGCACGTTCTTTGCAGGGAAGAAATGACAGCCGGACGCCGTCGATGTCGTCCGGGTTATTCACATCGATGCACCGGCGGTCTAGAGAGCAGGTGAGAACACCCGGTCGCAGCCTACCCGGTCAAAACAAGGATGAATGACCATGAAAACCATCGTCGTCTGCTCCGGCGGATTGGATTCCGTCTCGCTCGCCCACAGGATTGCCGCGGAGCAGGAACTGCTGGGGCTGATTTCCTTCGACTACGGCCAGCGGCACCGCAAGGAACTCGATTTCGCCGCCGCCTGCGCCGCGCGGCTCGGCGTCTTCCACGAGATCATCGACATGCGTGGGATCGGAAGCCGGCTGACCGGCTCGGCCTTGACCGACGATCTCGATGTGCCGGACGGGCATTATGCCGAAGAGACGATGCGCGTCACCGTGGTGCCGAACCGCAATGCGATCATGCTGTCGGTCGCCTTCGGAGTGGCTGCGGCGCGGGAAGCGGATGCGGTGGCGATCGCCGTCCATGGCGGCGACCATTTCATCTATCCCGACTGCCGGCCCGATTTCATAGATGCCTTCCAGGCGATGCAGGATCATGCCCTGGAGGGCTACGCGTCGATCCGGCTGCTTGCGCCTTACGTCGCCGGCTCGAAGGCGGATATCGTCACCGACGGCGCCCGGCACGGTACGCCGTTTTCCGAAACCTGGTCCTGCTACAAGGGCGGTATTTTGCATTGCGGCCGCTGCGGCACTTGCGTCGAGCGGCGCGAAGCTTTTAACATCGCCGGCATCGAAGACCCGACGGAGTATGAAGATCCTGATTTCTGGAGGACTGCAACGGAAGGATTCACGGCGACCGAAGTGCGGTAAGCCGGCCTACACCCAGCCCTGAAGTTCGCGGCGGACGACCTTTTCCAGCACGGTCATGCCGCCGGGGCTGTCGTTCAGACAGGGGACATGCGCGAATTTTTCGCCGCCATTGTGGCGGAAGATTTCGCCTGCTTCCTCGGCGATTTCCTCGAGCGTTTCCAGACAGTCGGAGACGAAACCGGGATTCATGATAGCGATGCGCCTGATGCCGTCCTGAGCGAGCTTTTCGACCGTCTTGTCGGTATAGGGCTGCAGCCATTCCTCCGGCCCGAAACGGGACTGGAAGGTGATCATGAAGTTCCTGTCCGTGAAGCCGAGGGCCTCCTTCAGGAGCCGGGCAGTCTTCTGGCAATGACAGTAATAGGGGTCTCCCGCCTTGAAATAAGATTGCGGGATACCGTGGAAGGACGCAATCAGCATTTCCGGCTCCCAGTCGAGCGCCGCGTATTTCGCCCTGACGGAATCCGCCAGCGCCTCGATATAGGCCGGTTCGTCGTGATAGGGCGGCACGGTGCGCAAGGCCGGCTGCCAGCGCAGCTTCATCAGGTGCTCGAAGGCCTTGTCGTTGACAGTAGCGGTGGTCGAGGCGGCATATTGCGGATAGAGCGGGAAGAGGACGATCTTCTCGCAGCCCTTTTCCTTCAAGGCGTCGATGCGTTCGGCGATCGACGGTTTTCCATAACGCATCGCCCAGTCGACGACGACATTCGGCAGATCCTTCAGCCGTTCGGCCATCAGTTCGCCCTGGCTGCGGGTATAGGTGCGCAGGTAGCTCTCGTTAAAATCCTTGTTCCAGATCGCCTCATAGGCCTTGCCGACCTTCTGCGGCCGCTTGTTGAGCACGATGCCGTAGAGGATCGGGTACCAGTAGAACCGCGACCACTCGATCACCCGCTTGTCGGACAGAAACTCGGCGAGATAGCGCCGCATCGACCAGTAGTCCGTGCCGTCCGGGGTGCCGAGATTGACGAGCAATACGCCGACTTTGCCGAAACTCACCTTCGGATGATCGGAGGGCATATGGGCGGAATGGGAGGTCATGCGGATACTTTCGATTAAGTCTTGCACGGGCGACGACGCACTCGTTTGTTTCGCAAATTACTTAGAAACAAAAATCGGCCCGGGAAAGCCTGGGCCGATCATGGGATCGGGACAAATCGTCCCAATGTGTTGCGTGAAGTCGCCGGCCCGAACCTTGATCCGGGTCAAGCGATGTCACTTCGCCGGCAGTTCCAGCTCGGCGCCGACCTGGATGACGTTCGGATGGCGCAGCGAGTTGAGCTTGGCGATCTCGGTCCACTTCTCGCCGTCGCCATAGGTGGCTTCGGCGATCTTCCAGAGCGAGTCACCCTTGGCGACCGTGTACTTGGTGGGGCCGGCCGGCTTCGGTGCGGCGGGAGCCGCTGCCGGAGCAGGTTTCGCCGGAGCTGCAGCCATCGTGTTCGGTGCCGGAGCTGCGGGTGCTGCCGGGGCAGGG
>NZ_JALBGW010000027.1:0-51995 GCF_023006485.1 Neorhizobium sp. BETTINA12A | reverse complement strand
GCATCGCTTTCGGCGCTCCCGGCAAGATTGCTCGGCCAGTTGCAGCGCGAGCGCCTGCACCTCACGTCGATGGCCCGTCATGCGGATACGGCGATCTCGCACACGCTGATCCGCAGCCGTGCGGCGATCACCGCGCAGGACCGCGTGCTGCAATCGCTCTCCTACAAGAACGTGCTGAAGCGCGGCTTTGCCGTGGTGCGCGGCGAGGACGACCGGCCGCTGACACGCGCTGCCGGCATTGGCGAGGGGCAGGCGATCTCCGTGGAATTTGCCGACGGCCGGATTACGGCGGTGACAGGTGAGGGCGGCGAATTGGCCGATCCTCCCGTTGCGGCGCCTCAGCCCAAGAAGCGACCGGCGAAACCGGAGCCGCCCGGAGGCGCGCCAAAACAGGGCACGCTCTTCTGATGCATGTGCTCCTGGTGCTTGCCCATCCGCTGCCGGAAAGTTTTGCGCATTCGGTTGCCCGCGCGGCGCGCGAGACGCTAGAGGCGAACGGCCATACGGTGGACCTGCTCGATCTCTGTTCGGAGAGTTTTGATCCGCGGCTGACGGAACACGAACGGCGCGCTTACTTCGATGTGCCCTATGATACATCGGAGGTGGCGGATTTCGTGGCGCGGCTGCAGAAGGCCGAGGCGCTGATATTGGTCTTTCCGCAATGGTGGTTCAACCTGCCGGCGGTGCTGAAGGGTTTCTTCGACCGGGTCTTCGCGCCAGGCGTCGCTTTCCGCCACGACAAGGCAGGCGGACGGATCGTGCCTCTGCTCACCAATATTCGCCATTTCTGGGCCTTCACGACCACAGGTTCGCCCTGGTGGGTCGTGAAGTTCTATATGGGAGACCCCGTACGCCGCCAACTCAGGCGCGGCATTGCGATCTTCTGCAATAGAAAAGTCGATTTCCGCATGCTGGCGCTGCACGACATGGACCGGACCACCGACGAAAAGCGCCGGCGGCATCTGGAGCGCGTGAAGACGGCGCTCCAGGCGCTGCGATAGGCCGTTCGGCCCACATCGGCGATAGCGACGGTCTTGGCCTCGGCCTGATCAGGAATGGGCCTTGGCGGTCAACTCGATCCCCAACGATTTCATCACTGCAATCGTCGTCTTGAGCGTCGGGTTTCCGGTGGCGCTAAAGGAACGATAGAGCTGCTCTCGGGAAAGACCGGTGTCTTTGGCAATCTGCATCATCCCCTTGGCACGGGCAACCACCCCTAAGGCATGCGCAATGTAGGCCGCGTCCTCCGTCTCGAAAGCTTCGGCCATAAATGCCGCAATCGCCTGATCGGAGCCCAGGTCTTCGGCTGGATCGTAAACGGTTAGTTTTTCAGCCATCACTCACTCCATTCCATCGCCAGGCGCTTTGCAGCCTTGATGTCCTTTGCCTGGCTGCTTTTGTCGCCACCGCACAGAAGAACGATTAGGATGTCACCGCGCTGCTGAAAATAGACGCGGTAACCCGGCCCATGATGGATGCGCAGTTCGCTGACACCTTCACCGACGGGGGCCACATCTCCGGCATGCCCGAAAGCGAGCCGGTCCAGACGCGAGGCTATCAATGCGCGAGCACGCTCGCCCTTCAGACGCGTGCGCCATTTCAGAAACGTTTCCGTCTGCTTGAGCTCGAACACGGACCATATGTAGTTTAAAAACTACATATGGTCAACGGATCATGAGATAATCAGGCCCACTCGCCCTTGCGCATCACCGGCACCTTGGTGCCATCGGCGCGCAGACCGTCGATATCGACCTTGTCGGAGCCGATCATCCAGTCGATGTGGATCAGGCTCGAATTGCCGCCCTGTGCCTTGATCTGGCCCTGGCTGAGCGACGCACCGTCGAGGAAGCATTTCGAATAGCACTGGCCGAGCGCGATGTGGCAGGAGGCGTTTTCGTCGAACAGGGTGTTGTAGAACAGGATGCCGCTCCTGGAGATCGGCGAGGAATGCGGCACCAAGGCCACTTCGCCGAGCCTGCGGGCGCCTTCGTCCGTATCCAGAACCTTGTTCAGCACTTCCTCGCCCTTCGAAGCCTTCGCCTCGACGATCCGGCCGCCTTCGAACTTCACCTGAATATTGTCGATCAGCGTGCCCTGGTGCGAGAGCGGCTTGGTGCTGGAGACATGGCCTTCGACCTTCAGCGCATGCGGCGTGGTGAAGACCTCTTCGGTCGGGATGTTGGGGTTGCAGGTAATACCGTTCTTGGCCGTTGAGGCGCCGCCGTGCCATTCGTGGCCGTCGGCAAGGCCGACCGTCAGGTCGGTGCCCGGGCCGGTGAAGTGGAGGGCGGCAAAGCGCTCGCCGTTGAGCCAGGTGGAGCGCTTCTTGAGATTGCCGTTGTGTTCGGCCCATGCCGCGACCGGATCGGCGAGATCGACGCGCGAGGCGGCGAAGATCGCGTCCGCCAGCTTGCCGACCGCCACGTCTTCCGGAACGTCGGGAAAGACCTGGCGCGCCCAGGAAGGGTTGGGGTAGGAAACGATGTTCCAGTTGATGTCGAAGTTGGCGATCTTTTCGAGCGCCGGCTTGTAGGCCATGGAATTGGCCTTGTTGGCGCGCGCCACCTTGGCCGGGTCCTGGCCGGAGAGCATCATCGGGTTGTCGCCGGAAATGGCAAGTCGTGCGGCGCCGTTGGCATAGGCCTGGGCCATGCCGTCATAGAGCCAGCCGGATGCCTTGTCGAAGCTGCTGTCTGGCGCATATTCGTAGCGCGCCAGCGTCGTTTCCTCGTCGGAATAGAAGGTCGTGACGATGCCGGCGCCGGCCATATAGGCGTGTTTGGTGATCAGCCGCACGAGCGGCAGGGCGGCGATCGGTGCGGTGATCACCAGATCCTGGCCCTTCTCGAGGCGCAAGCCCACCTTGATGGCCACTTCCGCCAGCTTTTCGAGCTTTTGAGGATCGACGACGGTTTGAAAATTCGGCACGATTGTCATGAGAGACCTCACCTGATTTCTGTCATCGAAGAGACTTAAAGAGGTTTGGGGCAAAATTGAAGCTCAGGGATCCAAGTTCATGAAAACCGCCTTGTTATGCGCCGTTCTCTTCGGCGCCTCGGCCTCCGTCAGTCTCTCGGCAGATTTTGCAGCGACCATGTTCGACCATCAGGTGGCCATCACATCCGATGCCGATGAGGAGAAACTGACGATCGACGGCAGGCAGGTCCATTCCAATCGCTTCCTGCTGATCGACAATGTCGGTTTGGTCGCGGGCGTACCATTCGTCGTGGTGGTGAGTTCGGACGGCGGCAACGCATGCCCGGGTTCACCCCTGGTCGTCTCGTTTCCACCGGGCGGAGAGCCGCGCGTCGACGAGCCGATGGACGATTGCCGCGGTGCCGCTTCGATTGCGGCAGAGGGCGATCACCTTCTGCTTGCAACCGAAGCCATCCCCGGACAGCCGAGCCTGCGCTGGACCTGGACGCCCGGAAAAGGTTTCGCCGAGGCAGGCAAGGTCGCCTTCCAGCCGAATGCGACGATGGGGTGGGATGACATGAAGAAGGCGGAGCACCCTTCCGAACTTCTCGGCATTGGTCCGATCGCCGATACGGCAAACGCCATGCTTGGCGAGCATCGACAGGAATTCGAGAACTCCATCACCGGACCCGGCAGCGGAGCGTTCAAGAACGGTTTTTATATCGGTGAAGCCTGCATGCCGCATATGTGCACCGAGGTCGAGGCGCTGGTCGCCGCCGATATTTCGGCGAGAAAGCTTTATCTCGCCTGGAAGCCGATGGGAAAGAAGATCATCCTGCGTCCGGCGGTCCGCAGATGGCCGGCACCGGCGCTTGCCGCCCTCAAGCAATGGTCGGCGAAATGGCCGTGATGGTTTGATCCGGCCGGTTCGTCTGGCCGGTCAGCGCTGCAGCGCCGCCTTGACCGCGGCAATGTTGCTCGCATGAACCTCTTCGTAAGGCGCGAAATAAAGCACGGCGCCCGAGGCGATTTCTTCTGCGACGAGCGACTTCAGCGAGGGATCGATATCCTTGCCGGCGGCGATCGCGCCCGCCATACGGCGCAGATAGGCGCGGTTGGCGTCGATCAGGTCCGGCCCATAACCGCCCGCCGCGATACGCTCCGCATCGCCATGCGCCGGCAGGATTTTTGCGATCGGCCAGGAGGCCATCCGCGCGAGTTCGCCGATATGCGTACCGATCTCGGCCGCTTCCGAAATATAGGTGACGGTGTCTTCCAGCGTGTCGCCGGCGAACAGAAGCCGTTCTTGCGGCAGCCAGATCACGTTGCCGTCGGCGCTGTGGATGGCGAAATGATGCAGCTCGATCCGACGGCGGCCGACCGTGAGATCGAGCTGGCCATCGAACAGCGTCGTCGGCATGATGAGAGGTGAGATCGGTGGATTGGCGCTTTCGATCTTCTCGCGGTTTTCTTTCAGCTTCTCGGCCGTCAGCGTCAGCGCGATGATCTCGCAATCGGCAAAGATCGCGTTTCCAGCAATATGATCCTTGTGCCAGTGGCTGAGCGCGACGCGGATCTTCCTGACGCCGAGCCCTTCCAGATGGGTGCGGATCGCCTTGGCGTGACTGAGCGAGATATGGGTGTCATAGACTAGCGCCTCGCCTTGATCGATGATCGCATAGGACGCGACGCCCAGCGAATAGGCGCCGTCGTCCAGCCAGTTTGCGCTTTTCGCATGCAGCCGTTTGCCGGGCACCCGGCCGTCGTAATAGGCGAAGATGCCGGGATAGGGCTCGAGAATTCGAAGGGTCGAAGTCATTTCACTCATGATCACCATCATGCCACCAGCGGCGCTGCGACCGCCTTCAGTGCGTCGCGGGCCGCCTTCGGGTCGAGCCGCACCTGCAGTCCGCGTTGGCCGCCATTGATGAAGACATGCGGCTCGTCGAGCGCGGTGATCTCGATCGCGGTCGGCACCAGTTTCTTCTGGCCGAAGGGGCTGATGCCGCCGACATGATAACCGGTCGCCCGTTCGGCATCGGCGGGCTTCATCATGTTCGCCGACTTACCGCCGAATGCCACTGCAAGCTTCTTCATCGAGACTTCACGGTCCGACGGTACCACGACGCAGACCGCTTTGCCGTCCACTTCCGCCATCAGCGTCTTCAGGACACGGCGCGGCTCCTCGCCGATCGCCTCCGCCGCCTGCATCCCGATCCGGTCCGCATTCGGGTCGTAGTCATAGGTGACGGTGGCAAAGGCGATACCGGCCTTTTCGAGCATCTGGGTGGCGCGGGTTGTCTTGGACATGGCTCGAATCCTGGATTCAGATCTCGGAAAAGGCTTCTTCGTAAATCTCCGGCTTGAAGCCGACGATCAGCTTTCCCTCCGCTTCCAGCACCGGCCGTTTGATCATCGAAGGTTGGGCAAGCATCAGCGCGATCGCCTTCTCCCGATTGAGGTTTGCCTTGTCTGTTTCGTCGAGCTTCTTGAACGTGGTGCCGGCGCGGTTGAGCACGATTTCCCAGCCGACGCGGTCCGTCCAGGTATCGAGATGCGCCCGGTCGATCCCTTCAGCCTTGTAATCGTGAAAAGTGTACGTGACGCCCTTGCGGTCGAGCCAGTCGCGCGCCTTCTTCATCGTGTCGCAGTTCTTGATGCCGTAGATCGTGATTGCCATCGAAGCCTCTTCATTTGGGCTCGACCGATACCAAGCACAACCCTCGCCACGCAAGCCATCCGGCGTGGTTAACGGTTGTTATGTGACAGTTGCATGGCTCCTCTGTTTCGTTGTGCATTGCACAAAAACAGCACAGACATCATATCTTAGCAGAACGAAAAGGAGAGTTTCACATGTCCGTACAGAAGAAGACCCGTGGCAGCGCCATTGGCCGCGCCTTTGCAGTTATGAGCGCCGCAATCTCGGTTTCGGCTGCCGTTGAAAACCATCGTCGTCCGAGCAACGTCGACCTGACCACCCTCGGCATCGATCCGAAGGCTTTCGATCGTCTCGGCTAATCCGTCTTTCCCGCCTTATCCGGCCGGGAGGGGGTGTCGTATCTCAGCCTAAAGTATATGTCTTTGCGAGATACCCGCGGCAACTGTCCGTTAACCATAGATATCCTATATTCCCCTAATATTCGGGAGATGTGGATTTGGTCGGACAGGTTGTCAGGGAAGAAGTGCCGTCTGAGCCCGTGGCTGTCGACGGCGAGGCGTTGAAGCGATCCGTCGCCAAGCTTGCAAACGAGGCTTCCGCGCTCGGCCTTCATCTGGTCGATATCGCCGGCGCCATCCAGGATACGGCGACGCAATCCTCGGAACATGCGAAATTGCTTGGTCGCCTGACCCAGTCCGCTCAATCGATCGCGGACGCCAATGGCCATGTTGCCCGTTCCCTCCAGGAATCCGACAAGCTGACCGCGAACGCTCGCAAGGTGCTCGGCGAGCAGGCTGAGCAGCTTTCCGGCTCGATCACGGCGATCGATCACATGGTGCACGCCTCCCAGGAAATCGGCGCCGAGATCAAGCTGTTTTCCACGGCGCTCGGAGACGTTGGTCGTTTGGCGGACGCGATCGGCATGATCGCCCGGCAGACGAACCTCCTGGCGCTGAATGCCGCGATCGAAGCGGCCCGTGCGGGCGAAGCCGGCAAGGGTTTTGCGGTTGTCGCCGCGGAAGTGCGGGCGCTTTCGTTACAGACTTCCCAGACCACAAGTTCGATCCAGGTCACGCTCGATCAACTGAACAGCCGCATCGATCGGCTGGTGACGGCCGGCGAAGGCGCCAGCCAGTCGGCCGAGGGCGTCAAGACGACCGCGATGAAGGTCCAGGGCTCATTCAAGGGCGTCGAAGGCGTCATGACCCAGATCCTCGACAACGCGTCTTCGCTTGCCGGGACCACCGAGACCGTCGACCGGCAATGCGGCGAGTTCGCCTCTTCGATCGCTTCCGCCGCAAGCGCGATCCTGAAATCCAACGACCAGCTGCAGCAGACCTCTTCCCGCGTCGGCGAGGTGGTGACGATTTCCGAACGGATGATCCAGACGACGGCGAGCGTCGGCATCGAGACGCCGGACAGCCCCCATATCCGCGCCGTGATGGCCTATGCCGCCGAGGTTTCGTCCGTCTTCGAGGCGGCCGTCAAATCCGGCCGCATCGATCTTGGCGCCCTGTTCGATCGGCAATACGCGGCGATCCCCGGCAGCGATCCCGTGCAATACATGACGCGCTTTACGGAGTTCACCGACGCCGTCCTGCCGCCGATCCAGGAACAAGCAGCCGAAAGCGACCCGCAGGTGGCATTTTGTGCGGCCATCGACGAAAACGGCTATCTGCCGACCCATAATCGAAAATTTTCGCAGCGCCAGCGTCCCGGCGACGTGACCTGGAATACCGCCAACTGCCGCAACCGGCGCATCTTCAACGACCGTGTCGGCCTGGCGGCCGGTCGCAACAAGGAACCTTTCCTGCTGCAGACCTACCGTCGAGACATGGGCGGCGGCCAGTTCGTGCTGATGAAGGACATTTCCGCTCCGATCACCGTCAACGGGCGTCACTGGGGTGGGCTGCGCCTCGCGATCAAGGTCTGATATCGGCGGGTGGCGTTGCGTCACCCCGCGTAGGCAGCGTCCAGTTTGGCAATTTCGATCTTTTTCATCGAGAACATGGCCTGCATGACACGACTGGCGCGGGCGTTGTCGCTATCCGTCAGCATTGTCGCCATCCTGGCATAGTTGACCTGCCAGACGAGGCCGAAACGATCCGTCAGCCATCCGCAGGGCTGCTGCTGGCCACCTTCGACGAGCTTGCCGTAATAATGGTCGATCTCATCCTGCGTCTCGCAATGGACAAGGAAGGAAACCGCGCCGTTGAACTTCGCCAAAGGTCCGCCGTTGATCGCGGCAAAGCTCTGCCCTTCGAGTTCGAAGCCCATCGCCATCACCGAACCTTTCAAGCCAGGACCGGCGTCGCCAAAGCGCGAGACATCGGTGATCTTTGAATTGTCGAATATCGAGACATAGAAATTGACCGCTTCTTCGGCGTCGTTCTCGAACCAGAGATGGGGCACGATTTTATGTTTCTGGATGACCAATTGCTCTCTCCTGGTAATGGGTGACCGGCCACAGGACGCCCGCGCTCCCGTCGGCCCGACATGTTCACGAAATTCTTTTCCGTCAAATCGTCATGCGGAGCTGTTCTGGCCGCATCGGATAAGCAGGGGCATTCGGATCGAAACTCCATCTCCCGAATTCCTCGTGCCGGGTTTCGCCATAATGGCTGTAGACCAGCATGAATTCCCCGGCGATCCAGGCGTAGTTCCGCTCGATAGGCATGGGTTCAATTCGGCCGCAGCCATAGATCAGCGTCACATGCGGGGCGGCGTCCGCCATCCAGACATTCGGTAGGTTGTGTCGGGTGAGGGCATGACGCAGCATCTGCGCGAACTGATTGACAATCGGATTACCCTTGGCGCGATACAGGGCGAGGTGACGCCTGTCTCCGAACAGGCCGCTGCTGTCGAGGGTGATCGGAATAGGCCTTGCCCGGATACCGGCCATGACCATCCTGGTTGCCTCGATAAGCGTCGCGGGCGGCTCATCGAACTCTTCCATGCAAAGCAGGCTCATATGAAGAAGATCGGCGGGATAGGCATCGCGAGTATTCTGGTTTGTCGCGTGAATCATGGCATCGCCATGCATGATGAGACCGAGGGGAGCGGAAGGCTTGAGCACGAACATCAGCTTGCTCTTCCGTCGTTCTGGCCGGTTGGGTAGCTGCCAGCTCTCGCCAAAGGGAAACGAGAGCTGGCTAGCGTGCTTGCGCAAGCTCATCTTGCTACCGTCATAGTAATGCGACCTCATGCCGTTGAATGATTTTTAGCGAGACTCCTTGGATGAGTAAAGAACAAATGCGGAACAATTGCAATCATGGTTAACTTGCGAGCCGCTCCGGCACCGGCTTTAGCGGATAAGCCTGCCAGAAGAAGCTGTCGGCCGCCGCCTGGTCCTCCTCAAGTTCAGCGGGTTTTCGGCGCGCGTTCGACGGCGCGCTGGGTGAGCGCCCTGTCGCCGGTCTCGTCCGTCGCAATCATGGTCAGGGCGGAAATTTTCCAGCTGCCGTTAACCTTGGCGAGCTCGTAGCGGTAACTGCCGATCAGCACCCAGAGATCGGTTCCGATGCGATGGGTCGCCTGGAAATCGGCCTCGGCGGTCGCCTTCTCGCCTTGTAAGCCCGTGATCGTATGATTGGTCACGAGATGCCGCGTCTCGTCGAAACCCGGCAGGAAACCGGACCATTGCCGGATCACTTCATCGGCCGGTTGGGCAATCGGCTTGCCGCCCCAGAGGCTCGTATAGTCAAGCGTCACCTCGTCGGCGAAGGCGCGACGTACCCGATCCCATTGATGCCGGTCGGCGCCGGCGGCGATATCGATGATCGTGTCGATGATCGCCGCACGGTCCTCGGGATCGATCTGCCGGATCGCATTGACGCGGGTGAAATGCGCTGCCGCGGCGTCCGCCGCAATCGTCACCGGCTCCGATCGGTCGTAGAAGTCGAACTGACTGATACCGTCGAGCCAGAGTTCCGATTTCTCGCCCGGCAGCAGCGCGTAAAACGCATGCGCACCCTGCGGCACGGCAGCTCCCTCCGAATGAACGATCAAGGTCGGCTTGTCGAGCTTTGCCCCGAGAGAAACGGAATCATAGGTCAGCCACGGCTCCCAGGAGGCGAGGTTGAAGCGGTTGTCATATTGCGGGATAAGGCCGCGATTGGCCTCCGTGTAATAGGGGACCTGATACATGAGCGAGGCCTTGTCGGTCGTGCTGGCGGCAGTGACGATCCTTGGTTCGCCCCGGCGCTCCGAAGCCACCGCCTCGCGTGACGTGGCGATCAGCTTGGAAACGCCGTCCGGCCCGCCATAGACCTGCTCGACGATCTGTCGGTTGTGCAGCCATGGTGCGACCAATGCGATGGCGGCGAAATTGCCATTGCCCGTCGCCGCCGCTGCCATGTATCCCGCCGACGCGCAGATGCCGAGCCCGTTGATGTTGGCCGCATCCACTTCCGGCAGTGTCGCCATGAATGCGGCCGCGGCAGCGATGTCGCCGGTCTTTTCGGCCGGATCCTCCTTGAAGCGGATTTCACCGCCCGACTGTCCCCAGCCGCGATGATCGAAGGCGAGTGCGGCAAAACCGCGGTCCGCCATTTCGCGGGCATAGAGGCCGGACATCTGCTCCTTGATGGAGGTCCAGGCGCCGCTAACCACCACGCCTGGACGTTTCTCACCGGCTCTGTAGTCCGGTGGCAGATAGAGCGTGCCGGCGAGCGCCGCGCCCTGGTTCTCGAAGGAAACGCTTCGGGTCTGGATATCCTCCGCGAGGGCGGCGGAGGTCATCATCGCCACGCAGAAGGTTGAAAAAGCAGCGGCTTTCATGGCGTTCTCCCATCTTGGTTAGAATGACGGGAATTTGGCAGTTATGCAGAAGCGGCACAGGCGCAGATCTTGGCGTTCGTTATGCGATTATTGCTTCAATCGACCCTGAAGGCAGCGGGCGTCGTGCCCGTGTGGCGACGGAAATGCTGGCCGAACCGCGAGACATCCTCATAACCGACCCGGCCCGCAACGGAGGCGATCGGCAGCCGCGTGGTCTTCAGGAACAGTTTTGCCAACTTCACCCGCTCATGAATGACGTATTGAAGTGGCGATTTGCCGAGCGCCCTGGTAAATGCCCGCGCGAAATGAAAACGGCTCATCGCCGCTTCGGCTGCCATGTCTTCCAGTGACAGATCGGCCGAAAGGTTTTCGTGGATGTAGGCAAGCGCGCGGTGCAGCCGCCTGTCGTCGATTCCGACAAGCTTCGGCCGGTCAGGAGCCAGGATCTGGGCGAGGTGCGCCGCCAGCGCCAATTGCATCGTTTCACGGTAGAGCGCCGACGCATGGCCGGCAATTGACACTGTTTGGTGTGCAAGCTGCGCCAGCAGCGGGTCGAAAGTGCCGATAACCGGCCTGAAATCCGAATGACGTTCGAAGCCTACATCGGCGAGCAGGTTTTCGGGCACCTCAAGTCTCAGGAAAGACAGCGCCTCGTCATATTCGCAAATACCCGCCGCACCCGCCGGCAGGATCCAGCCTTCGCCGGCTTTCAGAGGCACATGCTGCCGTTTGTCGGAGCCGACGGCGATCCGGTGGCGGTCCTGATCGACGAGAAAAAGCCCGAGCGTCAGGCGCGATATCGCAAAGCGTCCGCCGCCGGGAGGCGTATGCAGCCTCTCCGCCGTCAGGCGCGCTTTTCCAGCCAATGCTTGCGATCCGCTCATGGGGGAAAATTTAAGGAGCGGCCAGGGAACTTCAACCGACAGTTCTGCGAGAACTTCGCCCTTGCAGGCAAGAAACGGGTTGAATCCTTGGGCATAAGGCACGATTTTAAGGTCAATCGCAATGCGGAGGTTTCCTCATGACAATGCATCAATACATGACAATGCATCAATACCTGATTTTTGAAACTGCCGGCGGCTTCTGCGGCATCGCCTGGAATGATGTCGGCATCACTCGGTTCCAGCTCCCGACCAAAAGCGCGGATTCGACCGAAAAGCTGCTGCGCCGCCGGTTACCGGAGGCCCAGCCGGGCACGCCTCCGGCCGAAGTGCTCGAAGCTGTCGACGCCGTGAAGCGGTATTTTTCCGGCGAAGAAGTCGATTTCTCGAAGGTCAGGCTGGATCTCGATGGTCAGGACGACTTCTTCAAGCAGATCTATGCCGCCGCCCGCCGGATCGGCTGGGGGCATACGACGACCTATGGCGCAATTGCCAAGCAGCTTGGAGCCGGTCCCGAGGCCGCCCGCGACGTCGGCCAGGCAATGGCGAAAAACCCGGTGGCTCTGATCATTCCGTGCCACCGTGTACTCGCTGCCGGCGGCAAGATCGGCGGCTTTTCGGCTCCTGGCGGCTCGACTTCGAAATCCCGCATGCTGGAGCTCGAGGGTGTACGCCTGACACCGCCGGAACCGGCGCAGCAATCGATGGGGTTCTGAAACATCCTTTCCCGACCATCTATCAGGGCGGGTATAAAAACGACGCATGGATTTGCGATTGTAATATTCCCGCGAATTTGATCTGCTAGGAGATGGTCAGAGGGTAGGGGATGGCCATGTCCAGGATCGTCAAGGCGAATGCGTGGTGCAACAACGAAGTCGGCTATCTGGCTTGGCGGACTGACGGGATCATCAAGGATTGTCTCGGGTTCATGATAACCCGGATCCACTTCGATCTTGCCGGCAATGAGGTTGCAAGGCGTGTCCTGCCTGCATGGGTCGCTTTCGACACGCAGTCCAATCCGAAGGGCGAGGAGCAGGATACCGGCGTCTGGCCCATCCAGAAATTTTCCTGGCGCGATCTTACGCTTCGCCGCAGCCGCAACGAGACGGTGCTGCGGGAAGGGGAGTTCAAGGTCCGCTACGAGGTCGTACCGGTAGGCTTGGCCGGTCCGGGGCGCTTGTCTGTGCCGCCTTCGGCGACGGCGCCCTTTCTCGACGATGCCGGAAAGCCTCGCTACAAAGGTGACCCGATCCCCCTCTTTTTCTGCGGGGAGCCCGTTTTGACCGATGAACTGCTGGTGACCGGCCGCTTTGGCAAGGCCACGGTGGCATTCAACAACGGCATCCTGTCGACCCAGAATCTGAGGAAGCAATTGAAGACCCCCGATGGTAAGACGCCATCGAAGAGCGAGGTTCTCAGACGCATTGCGGATCGGCGCGATCCCCTGCGGTGGTTCCTGGGCGGCGATGCACTGAAGACGGTCAAAGGTTTCTTTGATCTGGCGGAGAAGCTGGACGCGGATATCTATCTGGCGCTCTACGAACTTCACGACGAGGAACTGATCGACCTCATCGACATCCATCATGCCCGTATCCACCTGATCCTTTCGACTGCCGGCAAGTCGGAAGACGGCAAGACCTGGGATACGACCAACGAGGCTGCACGCGCCAGATTGCGAGCCAAGCTTGGTGACCGTCTGCAGAACCGGATGTTCAACAACAGCAAACATATCGGCCACAACAAGTTCGGCGTGCTGGTCTCCAGGACGGGCGAGCCTATTACCGTGCTGACCGGCAGCACCAACTGGACGTCGACCGGACTTTGCGGCCAGACGAACAATGCGGTGATGATCGAGGACATGGAGCTCGCCGAGATCTATCTCGGTTATTGGCAGCGACTTTTGGCCGACGTGATTCCGGAGCCGGCTCCGCTGAGCAAGCCGAATAATGTCGATCAGGGGCCTCAGCTGCGTGCGGATGGGGCGACCCCGCATCCTCTCGATATTGCTTCGGTGGCCCCGCCGGCGAAGGCGACAGCCTGGTTCTCGCCCAACATGTCGAAGGTCAGCGTTCCGCGCCAGAATCCGGCAACACCTCCGGACATGCAGGACGTCTTCGACCTGATGCGGGGCGCCAAACAGGCCTTGCTGTTCCTGAGTTTTTATCCGGCCCAGCAGGGTCGCAACAGCATCATCGGCGAGGCGGTCAAGATCGCCGCCGAGAAACCCGATCTGCTCGTGCTTGGAGCGATCAGCGCGCCACAGGCGATGCCCAATTACGAAATTCCGATCCGGGAAGACGATGCCGACGAAGAAGATGGGGCTACCAAGGCACCGGCGCCTTCCATCTATCAATTGAAGGGTGCTCCCCGCGTGATGATGGTGAGGGCGAGCGCCATCCGAGACCTGATCGGGGATTTCCAGCGCGAATTGCTGACGGCGGGGACTGCGATCATACACGACAAGGTCGTGGTGATCGATCCGCTGTCGGAGACCGATTGTGTCGTGATCACCGGCAGTCACAATCTCGGTTTCAAGGCGTCCTATGCCAATGACGAAAACATGCTGATCATCAAGGGCGCGCCGCAGCTCGCGGCCGCCTATGCGGTGCATGTCCTCGACGTCCAGGACCATTACCGTTACCGGGCCGTCCTCGAGGAGCAGCGCAGAAAGGCGCTGCTGACCGGTGCAACTCCACCGAAAGCCTCGACCGGGCATGGTTTTCTCCACACTGACGACGGCTGGCAAGAGCCTTATTTCGATGGGCGCAAGGGCGACGAGCTACGCTATTTTGCCCGCTGACGCGTGATCCCGGACCCCCCGGGGCAGAGGCAAGAAACGTAAATGCCTCAATGCGTCAGGAATTTGTAAGCGACATAAGCGACGATCAGCACCGCCGCGACCGCCATTGCGATCAGGCCCAGCCGCTTCTCGATGAAATGGCGAATGTCCTCGCCGTAACGGCGCAGCAGCCAGGCGAGCAGGAAAAAGCGGGCGCCGCGGGTGACGATCGCCGAGACGACGAACAGGCCGAGATTGATATGTGCCACCCCGGACAGGATCGTCACCACCTTGATCGGCGGCAGATGCGCGAAGCCCGACGTCACCAGCATCAGCACCACGGCTTCATACGTGATGCCGGCCTTGAGCTCGTTGAAGGTGTCGAGCTTGCCCCAGAACTGAAGGATCGGTTCGGCAAGCGCATCGAAGGCGAAATAACCGATGCCCCAGCCGGCAATGCCGCCGAGCACGGAAAAAACCGTGGCGATCAGTGCATAGCGCCAGGCGCGCTCCGGCCGGGCAAGCGCCATCGGCAGGAACAGCACGTCGGCCGGCACCAGGAAGACGGAGCTTTCGACGAAGGCGATGACGGCAAGCCATACCGCCGCGGATTTGCGGGCGCTGAGCGCCATCGTCCAGTTATAGAGGCTGCGAAGCATAAATCAGGCGTCCTGTACGTTTTGGTAACCGGCAGCGTGTGCCGCCTTTATGAATTTGCGAACGAAGGTAACAAATTTCTCGCACCTTCCGCGACCATCAGGCCGGGCTCGTCATAGACGTCCTTCGACAGTGCAGCAACAAGCGCCTTCAGCGCCTCGCGACCTCGGGGAATGTTGGGATTGTGTTGGATCTAATCCGTCACGGAGAAGAACTCCACTGCCGACGCATCATGACGTTGGAATAGCGAGGTCATCGCCTTGATCACGAGCGCCTTGTTGCGCTGGGGACGATCATCGGAGACGCGATCCGGTGGCCGAGTGACCGCAAACGGCCCGGGTGACGGATAGCCGGGCTGAGCCGGCTGCAGTCGCGGGTAGCGCTGGAGGAATGGTCATTGATCATGCCGGCCGCCCTGCATTCAGGCATGGGCGGCCATCTTGTGAAGCGGGGATGACGCAACTCGATATGCAGCCAGCATGTTGGCGCCGGATCGCTCAAGTCTTTCGTCACCCCCGCTCAGATCATCCTGCGTTGCTTGGCACGGGGGTGTTGAGCAGCTGCTGCTCCCAGAGATACGCGATGCCGCTGCCGCTCATGTGCGAGATGAGCACTTCAGTCAGCTCTTCGACATGCTCGGTGCGAGCCCAGTCGCGCTGCCATTCGCCAGCCAGAGCCATCCAGGTCATCATGTTGACGCCGGCCGCAATCATCCGCTGTATGGCGACCTGGTGAGACTCGGTTGAACTTCCGCCCGATGCGTCGGTAATTACGGTCACGTCCCAGCCTTCGCCGGCTGCCTGAATCGCTGGCATCGCTACGCAAACTTCGGTCCATAGGCCTGCGATGATCAATTGCTTGCGGCCGGTCGCCTTGACCAGGTCCACCACTTTCTCGTCCTCCCAGGTATTCACCCAGGTCCGGTCGATCACTTCCTGCCCTGGGAAGACGTCAGTGATTTGCTTGAAAAGCTTGCCACCGCGATCCGCGATCACGCTGGTGAGGATCGTCGGAACATTGAAAGCCCTTGCCAGCTTTGCCAGCGCGGTCACATTGTTGACGACAGCCTGCGGGTCGTGGCTATTCAGATTGGTGAGCTGGTAGGGCTGGTGGTCGATCAGAACGAGTACTGAATCTTCGGGACGAAGAAGCGAAGCAAGGCCATTACGAAAGGTCATTGTTACATCCTTTGCTGCCGTGTGAGCGGCATTGGTTTTTCAGAGACATGTGCCAGGGGCACGTTGCCCGCAAGGACTATTGCCGTTCCTATCCAAGTTGCGGTAGTCCCCTTTGGCGGTAAGCTGTGTCGCGAAATAAGGAACGCTGATTTGGACATTGAAGAGCTGCAGACCTTCGTAGAAGTTGCTGATGCTGGAGGCGTTTCCGCGGCTGCGCTCCGGCTCGGCGTCTCCAAGTCGATCGTCAGTCGTCGGCTAATCCGGCTTGAAGCGGAACTTGGCGTCCAGTTGCTTGCACGAACGACCCGGGGCGCCGCTCTCACGGAAGCCGGCGCCACTTTCCGAGACTATGCAGCCAGAGTTTGCGCCGAGATCGACGTTGCCAAGGAAACAATCCTGCCCGCCGGTGACCTTCGCGGCCGCTTGCGAGTTGCCGTGCCGCTTTCCTTCGGACCGACCCACTTCGCTCCCATCCTTGCGGAAATGGCGCGACGCCACCCCCGGCTCCAAATCCACACCTGCTACAGTGATCGCTTCGTCGATCTCATCACGGAGGGATACGATTGCGCGATACGAGTTGGCTATCTTCAGGACTCCAACCTGGTCGCAAGGCGCGTCGGACCGATCTATGGGAAGCTCGTCGCGAGCCCGGACTATATCAAGGCGCACGGGTCGCCCGAAACGCCGGAGGAACTCGCCGCTCACGAGGCCCTCATGCAGGGCACCGAAGCCTGGCAACTCATGGATGGCGACAAGATCATCACGGTTCGTCCGCAAGGTCGCTTCAAGGCCGACAACGGCATAGCTCTCGTTGCCGCCGCGACAGCGGGACTCGGCATCGCTTACCTGCCCGATTACCTTACCCATGAATATATAGCTTCCGGCGCGCTCATGCCGGTCATGACGCGTCATCCACCACCCCCGGCCGGTGCATATGTCATCCGCCCGCCAGGTCAGCATCCCGCACGGAAGATACGGGTCCTCACCGAATTGCTGATTGAGTATTGCGAACCGGCTCCGCACCTCGCAGGACCTGCCCCTGTCTGAGTGGCGCCGCGGGCCGATCATCTCGCTCACAAGAAAGCGACGCGTTGAATCAGGTCCGCATCTGACGGTCGATGGTCGCCCTCGTTGATCGGCGCTCCACTCGTGCGGCGAGGCCATCAAGAATCAGCTTCAGCCCTTCTTCGAAAGCGGCTTCGTGATCTATCTGCGGAACCCCGATCAAATCGTCCGCAGTTGCGCCGAGACTGGCCTCGGCCTGTTCCTCGAGCACGCTTCCGACGGTGAAGCGGCTGGACGCGAGCATCGCCATCTGAGCGTCCCGCTCGGGCAAACCGGACGCGACCAGGAAGGCCATCTTGTGCGCGATCCGATCGATGTCCGCCACACCGGGGCGGCTGCCCGCGTGGAGCTTTGCGCCATCGCGGCGCATCAGCAGCGTTCGCCGGAAACTGCGCGTGTTGTCGAGGAACCAATCACGCCAATCGTCGGCTGGCGTTGGAAGCGGAGCGGTCGCGTGGAGCGCCATCGCAGTCTCGGCCATGGCGGCGAGCAGTTCCTCCTTCTTGCGAAAATGCCAGTACAGCGACGGTTGTTCGACGCCGAGCCGCTTCGCGAGTTGTCTCGTGCTGATGCCCTCAAGACCAACCTCATCGAGCAGATCGAGCGCTTCGGCAATTACGGTTTCACGAGTTAGCTTAGCCATCTTGACAATCTATCGCCGATAGGGAATTTCGTAAATCAGCCTATCACTGATAGATTCGAGTTGCGCACATGAAAATTGAAACTGAAAATCGCTCCCTCAAGATTCTTGTCTGCGGTGGAGGGATTGCGGGTCCGGCCTTGGCCTATTGGCTCACCCGAAGCGGCCATCAAGTCGTCATCGTCGAGCGGTTCTCAAACCTCAGGGCCACGGGTGCGCAGGTGGACCTGCGCGGTCAAGGCATCGAGGCCGCCAAGCGCATGGGGCTCATCGGCGCCATCCGGAGCAATCTTGTCGATGAGGCTGGCGTCTCGTTCGTCGACTCCCAGGGTCATGCCAAGGCGACGATTCTGGCCAACACATCCGGTCGCGGCGCGCAATCGCTCACGTCCGAATACGAGATCATGCGCGGCGATGTCGTGCGCATTCTCCATGACGTGACCAGGGATGACGTTGAATACGTCTTCGGCAAGACCGTGGAGCGGTTCGAGCAGGGCGACGAGAAGGTTCTAGCTCACTTCTCCGACGGCACCTCTGACACCTTCGATCTGCTGGTCGGAGCGGATGGTCAGGGATCGCGCATTCGCAAGGGTATCCTGCCGCCGGATGCAGCCGACCCTTACCTGCGAATGGGCATCCACATGGCCTATTGGTTCATCCCACGCACACCGGCCGACGACGGCAACATCCGCAATACATACCTCGCTCCTGGCGGCCGGATGATCATGCGGCGGAGCCATAATCCGACGGAAACGCAAGTCTACTTCGTGCTCAGGGAAAGCTCCGAAGAAGCATCGGCCATTCACAGGGCGCCGTTGGATCAGCAAAAGCAATTCTGGATAGAGCGGTTCCGGGACGCCGGCTGGCAGACCGATCGATTCATCCAGGGCATGATGACGACGCCCAATTTCTACTCTCAGGAAGTGGTGCAGGTCCGCACAGACACCTGGTGCAAGGGTCGCGTGGTTCTCGTCGGCGATGCCGCGCATTGTGCATCCCCGTTCAGCGGCATGGGCGTATCCGGCAGCCTGGTCGGAGCTTATGTCTTGGCGGGTGAGATCAATCGCAATACGGGAGATCTCGCGCGAGCCTTTGCGCTCTACGACAAAACGCTACGGCCCTTCGTCAACGAAATCCAGAACGTAAACCCATCGCTCCTGCGCCTGGGGATGCCCAAGACGCGATTTGGGATAAACGTCTTTCTTTCCGTGACGGCCTTGGCCGCACTGTTCCGCATCCCGGACCTGGTCGCCAGATTTTCGTCGGAAGATAGGGACGGCAGCTGGCTTCTGCCCGAATATACGGAGCTGCATCCGGCCCCTCAAACTGCGCTACCGGGTTAGGTGAGAACTCAGGATGCAGGCCGTAATTGCGCCACACCGGAAGGAGTTTCCTTTCGAAGATCGATCGCCTCCGGGCCCAGCGGTCGTGCCGCCTAAGCCAGTCGATATAGTCAGGAACGGCCTGCTCGACGTCGAATATCGGCTTGAAGCCCCTGTCTTTCTGAAGCCGAGCAATGCCGAGAGAGTGGTCCGGGCGGCGATCGGGATTCCGGCCAGCCGGACGTGCGATGTCTGCGCCGGTAATGGCTTTGCTGATGGCTCCTCCGCGGAAGCGATCAGATTAGGCTCTGGCCGCCGTCGATATGCAGCGTTTGGCCCGTCGTGAACTCGCTCTCCATGGCGTAGACATAGGCCAGCGCCACATCGGCTGGTTTCGCGATCCGTCCGACCGGGAGCCGCGTCGCCATGCTCTCGAAAAGGCTGGATTTATTCTCGCCGGCCAGTTCGGTGAACATGGGTGTATCGACCCAGCCCGGCGACACCACGTTGACCCTTGTCGGCGCCAGTTCCAGCGACAGCGCATGCGCGAAATAGCTGAACGACCCGGCGATGGCCGCCACGACCGATCCGCCGGGAACCGGCGGCTTGTCCTTGTTGATGCCCGACGTGAAGGTCATCGATCCACCCTTCTTCAAGGTGCGGACTGCGTACTTGGCCACCAGGACCGCGCCCACCAGCTTGTTGTCGATGAAGCCGCGAACGACATTCAAGTCGGTGTCCCCGATGGGGTAGCCGGGCGGCGGCGTTCCTGCCGTCGAGACAAGATGATCGAGGCCGCCGATTCCTGCGAACAGGCGAGCGATCTCTGCCTCCTGGGTCATGTCGGCTGCGAAGGTGCTGACTTTGCCGGCTGCCGCAAGCGCCCGTTCGGCTGCTTGTAGCTTCTCCAGCGACCGGCCGACAATCACCACTTCGGCGCCTTTGTCCAAAGCCGCAGTCGCAACGCCGAGACCGATGCCGGAGCTGCCGCCGATGACGAGAATTCTCTTGCCCATAAGCGTCCCCATGGGTTCCTCCATATCTGAAGTGGTGCTGTGAAGTCGGGCGCGACGAGCGTCGCTAACCCTGGTAGGCGCGTTCGAGATCCGCGATGATGATCTTCTTCATCCTGTACATGGCCTGCATCACCCGCTCCGCCTTGTCCTTATCCGCGTCGGCGATCATCTTCAGCAGGATGGCGGGTGTGACCTGCCAGTAAACGCCGAACTTGTCCGTCAGCCATCCGCAGGGCTGCTCCTTGCCGCCGTCGGCGATCAGAGCATTCCAGTAGTAGTCGGTTTCTTCCTGATCACCTGTTTCGACGAGAAACGAGAACGCCTCGTTATACGGCACGCGCGAGTTGGCATTCAGCGCGGCGATCTGCAGGCCGCCGAGCTCGAACCGCACCACCGACAGTTCCGGGTTGGGCAGTTCGGTGCGTGCAAGGAGCCTGGAGTCCTTGAACACGGATCGATAGAACTCCATGGCCTCTTCTGCCTGGCCATTGAACCAGAGATGGGGGTAGATGTTCATGATCATTGTCCCTCGATGATGGCTGGCGAAGCGGTCGGCGGGCTATGGCTGCCGCAGGATGACGGTTCCGTCCCAGTCGCGCTCGAAGCCGATGTCTTCAAGACTATGATCCGAAAAGCGGTTGAGACGCCGCATGTCGATTCGATGCCGGATCACCAGAACCTGGCGCGTGGCCAGATCGCGGGCCGCACCGATCAAAGCGGCGATTGCATTGATTGGCCGATGCCCGCGTTCGCTTGCTGCCGATCCATGAAAAATATCAAGCGATGCGTGAGTAACACTCATGGTCTTAATCCTCTTCAGTGGCGTTTCTCAGCTTGGTCGCCGTCGCCTTTGCGTTGTTGATGGGAAGGAGTTTGCTTCTTTCCCTGCTGGACGACAAACGACTAATATTGCATGATTTGTGATCAACGCTCACAGGTTATCATGCCAAGAAAGCTCCCCCCGTTGACCGCTCTGCCCGCCTTCGAGGCGGCGGCTCGCCATCTGAGTTTCACCAAGGCCGCGGAGGAACTCTTCGTGACCCACGGCGCCATCAGCCGGGCGATCAAGAACCTGGAACAGCAACTCGACGTAACGCTGTTCGATCGGGGGACGCGTTCGGTCCGGCTGACGGCGATCGGAGAGCCCTATGCGCGCGCGGTGCGCGAAGCGCTCGATCAACTGGCAGCGGCCACGAGCATTGCGACGACGCGCCGCTCCGACACGACATTGACTGTGAGCACGTCGGGCGGCTTTGCGGGCAAATGGCTCGTGCCGCGCCTCTATCGCTTTCATCGGGCACACAGCGAGATCGACGTGCGTGTCTCGACAACAGGCACGCTGACCAATTTTTCAGGCGATGGGATCGATATCGCCATTCGTTATGGCGGAGGAGACTATTCAGGACTGACGAGCGAATTCCTGGCCGGCGAAGATGTGTCGCCGGTTTGCAGTCCACGACTCATGGCCGGCAAGCACCCGTTGCGGACACCCGAGGATCTCAAATATCACACCCTTATTCGCGACGGCTATCCGATCGATTGGGCGGCCTGGCTTGAGAGCGCAGGCGTGGCGGGCCTAGACCCAAACGGGGGGCTGACCTTCGATTCCTACACCTTCGCGATCGAGGCGGCGGTTCAGGGCGAAGGCGTCGCGCTTGGCCGGACCATGCTTGTGGAAGGCGACCTCGCAGCGGGGCGGCTGGTCCGCCCGTTCGAACATGCGTTGAAGGCCCAATCCAGTTTTTATCTCGTTTACCCTCCCGATGCGATCCGGCAGCGCAAGGTGAAGGCGTTTCGGGACTGGCTTTTTTCCGAGATGGGTGAAGACGGATAGCCTGTAACTAGTCCGGCCCGCATCGTTCTCGATCCGTCGCGGCTTGCCCCGCCAAAAGCGGAGAGTACGCTGCGAGCCTGCGGGATACGAACTCCGTGAAGAGCCGCACGCGCTTGGTCTTGCGTGTCTCCCCGTGTGTGAGAAGCCAGAGCGTTCCGTACATGTGCAGGTCGGTACCCGGCACCCTCACCAGGTGGGGGTCGGCATCTCCGACGAAGCACGGCAGCGTCGTGATCCCGAGCCCTTGCCGCACAGCAGCGATCTGCGCCTCGGCGTCCGTGACCCTGAAGGGAACCCCCGTGGTGCGAACCTCACCCGCGCTGGCCCAATCCGGAATTCCATGAATGCTTATGACGATCCACCGGATGGGATCAGGTGCGCCCGCACCCCATGCGGCTAGCCGATCGCGGGACATGTAGACGCCGCCAAACAGATCCGGTCCCTTCAGGCCATGAAGATTGACCGGCAGGGTTTTGCGGTCGTAGACGACGCGGATCGCCACGTCGGCCTCTCGGTTGGTCAGATTTGCCAGCTCGCCGGACGACAGGATGTCCATCTCGATGTCCGGATGCAGACGCGCGAAATCGGCGAAGTCCGGCATCAGCAGATGTGTCGCGAGGGTTGGGGCCAGCGTCACCCGCAGAAGCCCGCGCACGCTCTGGTCGCGCCCGAAGACGCGCGTCTCCAGCTGGTGCGACGACGCTTCCATCTGGTTGGCGAGTTCGAGGACTTCTTCGCCCGCAGCCGTCAGGCGGTAGCCGGAGGGCAACTTTTCGAACATCTGCGCCCCGAGGCGTTCCTCGAGCTGTGCGATGCGTCGCAGCACGGTCGAGTGATACACCCCGAGGCCCTCGGCGGCAGCCCGCACTGAGCCTCCGCGCGCCACGGCAAGAAAGTAGCGAATGTCATCCCAGTCGATCATGGTGCAATCCCGCACCGCACCGCGCGGTGCGCCTTCCCAAGCCCGTATCCAACGCGTCGTACAGCAGCACGGGCGGTCATCATAGCTTATGTGGGCATGTGCGGCCTGATTTCAAACGGCGGACACCGATGGTTGCGGTTGGCGTCATTCGTCCTGCCGGAGCGATTTTGCACCATCGATGTGCGCGCTTCCGCACTCAACGCCTGACTCCGTCGGACCTATCTGGAGGTTCTCGGGGCATCCCCGAACGACCAAAGGCAGAGCCTAGAAGGAGAAGTCATGGGAAAGCTTGAAGGTAAGATTGCAGTCATCACCGGTGGATCGAGCGGCATGGCGCTGGCAAGCGCCAAGCGGTTCGTTGAAGAAGGCGCCTATGTTTTCATCACGGGCCGGAGACAGGAAGCGCTGGACGAGGCCGTCAAGCTGATCGGCCGGAACGTGACCGGCGTGCGCGGCGACGTGTCCAATCTCGACGACCTCGACCGCCTGTTCGATACAGTCAAACGGGAAAAGGGCAAGATCGACGTCCTGTACGCGAGCGCTGGCACGGGCGAAGCTGTCCCCCTGGGCGAGATTACCGAGCAGCATTTCGATGCGACCTTCAACCTGAATACGCGGGGCACGCTGTTTACGGTTCAGAAGGCGCTGCCGCTGTTCAACGATGGCGGATCGATCTTCATGACCGGGTCAGTTGCTTCGCTGAAGGGTTTTCCTGGCTACAGCGTGTATGCGGCGAGCAAGGCGGCGCTGCACGCCTTCGCACGCGGGTGGCTCAACGAACTCAAGGGCAGGAATATCCGGGTGAACGTGCTGCACCCGGGGCCGATCGCCACGCCGATGCAGGACCAGGTTCTCACCGCCGAGGCGAAGCAAATGTTCGAATCCCTGATCCCACGGGGAACGATGGGTCGTCCTGAGGAAATTGCGGCGGCCGCGCTGTTCCTTGCTTCAGACGATTCGAGCTTCGTGAATGGGTTGGAGTTGTCAGTCGACGGCGGCTTCTCGGCCATCTGAATTCGTGCCGGATCGCGGGAGGCGGCTGATCGGCGGGAACTAGCGTGTCCATGGTGAAATGACTTCCGCGTTGAACGGTCGGTCCGGCCGCTAGGAAGTCGTTCACGACGGGACGTCTACGCAAAGGTCGGCGCACGGCAACCCGGCGTCGTTGAGGGCGGGGAATCAATATCAACGCAGGAGAAACATTATGAGCTACGCAATTATAGGATTCGGTGCCGTAGGCCAGGCTCTCGCCCGTGCCTTCGCTCGTAGAAATATCGAGGTGGCCGTCGCGAGCCGCCGTCCGCCCGAGGCGTTGGCGCCGCAGGCTCGGGCGATTGGACCCACGGTCGTCGCCAAATCGCTGCGGGATGCGCTCAAGGCCGACACGATCATCCTGGCGGTCCCGTTCGGGGAGCATCGCGAAGTTGCCAACGCCCTGCCGAGCTGGAAAGGCAAGACAGTTATCGACGCGATGAATACGTTTGGAGTTCCCCCTGAAGAGCTGGACGGCCTCCCGTCCTCCGCCTTCGTCGCGAAGGCGTTCACCGGCGCCAAGCTCGTGAAAGGTTTCAATCACCTGGTTGCGGCCACCCTGGCTGCCGATCCGATCGTCGAGGGCGTGCACCGGGTCGCCTTTCTGTCGAGCGACGACGAGGACGCGATCGCTCCCGTGGCGGATTTGGCCAAACAGCTCGGGTTCGCACCCGTCAAGCTCGGAAAGCTCAACGAGGGTGGCGCGCTGGTGCACGCACGCGGCCGCACTTGGGGCCAGCTCATCTTCCAGGATTTGTTCAAGAAGGAGCAGTAATCGATCTACGGCCGTGTGATCGACGCCGAACACTGGTCGCGCGCCAACGTCTTCGGACAGCGCGCGACCGAATATCTGAAGGCCACACGAAGGTTGGGGTGGCCTGACGGCGTGTGGGCGCCGTTCTCAGCCAGTGTCATGTTGCCGGGTTCGCCAGCCCTTCCACCAGCGTGCCCAAGGCCGCATCCAAGGGAGCCGATCCGACCTTCTCGGGCACCAGTAGCCCATCGATCGCAAGCATGGTCATGCCGTGGATGAGCCCCCACCAAGCTGCTGCCTGGCCTTCTATTGGCCGCTTGCGAATGCTCCCTGCGGCCTGGCCACGCCGAAGGATTTCGAGCGCCACATCGAAGACCGCAAGCGCCCGTTCATTGAGATGTACCCCTTCGGCTTTCTCCTCCCCTGCGCTGAACATCAGGCGGTAGAGAGCCGGGTTGTCCGTTCCGAACGCGACGTAGGCACGAGATATTGGGGCAATTTCGTCGTGCAGAGTTTTGGGCGCTTCAGACTTCGTTGCCGATAGGGTCTCGCGCAGCCGGTCGAAGCCGATCATGGCGAGTTCTGCAAGCAGCGCCGCTTTGTCCGGAAAGTGCTTATAGGGTGCTGCGTGGCTGACGCCAGCCCGGCGCGCTACTTCCCGCAGCGTGAACTGCCAGCCCTTCTCCTCGGCAAGCATGTCCAACGCTGTCTCGATTACCGCGCGACGGAGATCACCGTGGTGATAAGGGCGGTTGGGAGCGTCTTGCATGATGCCTCAAAGTTTCTTGTGGTTACATTGTTGACAGTGGTTACTTAAACGCCTACGTCAAGAGCGAAAGTTTCTCCTGTCTACATTGGAGTGGACCATGAACGCAACCGTAAATACCGCCGACGCCGATCGGCTAGGCAGTCTCCTCGCGGCTCAGCGCGCTGCCTTCCTGCGTGAGGGCGCACCGTCGCTGGCGCAGCGACGCGCTGATCTGACTAGGTTCAGGGCCGCGATCATGGGGCATCGCAAAGCGATCGAAGAGGCCATCAATGCCGATTTCGGGCATCGCTCGAAGTATGAAACGGCGATCATGGAGGTGGGAGGGGTCGCCGAGGGCACCAGGTATCTGATCCGCAACCTTGCCAAATTCATGGCGCCGACCCGCCGCCACGTTGCTCTGCACATGCGAATGGGCAAGGCCCGCATCGAATACCAGCCGCTTGGCGTCGTCGGCGTGATGTCGCCGTGGAACTATCCGGTAAACCTCGCGCTGATGCCGGTCGCAACTGCTATCGCCGCCGGAAACCGGGTGATGCTGAAGCCCTCGGAGTTCACGCCCGTCACCAATACGCTGCTCGCAAAAATGCTCGGCGAGGTATTCGCCGAAGATCAGTTCGCGATCGTCACTGGCGATACCGCCGTGGGGGCTGCC
Organism: Neorhizobium sp. BETTINA12A; assembly: GCF_023006485.1. NCBI lineage: Bacteria > Pseudomonadati > Pseudomonadota > Alphaproteobacteria > Hyphomicrobiales > Rhizobiaceae > Neorhizobium > Neorhizobium sp. BETTINA12A. Next base: position 26,140 of record NZ_JALBGW010000027.1, on the reverse strand, counting down.
TTCACGACTTTGCCGTTCGACCACTTGGTCTTTACCGGGAGCACTGCTGTAGGGCGATCGGTGATGAAAGCCGCAAGCGACAACCTCGTTCCGGTCACCCTCGAACTCGGAGGCAAGTCGCCGAGCATCATTGCCAAGGGACACGCCCTCGACCAGGCGGCGGCGTCAATTGCATACGGAAAGCTGCTCAGCGCCGGACAAACCTGCATCGCCCCGGACTACGCACTGGTCCACGAAAGCGAGGTTGACGCATTCGTCAAGGCATATGACCAGAAGGTGGCTTCCTTCTATGCGGATGGTCCGACGAGTGAACATTACACCTCGATCATCAACGAGCGGCACTATGCCCGGCTCCAGGGCTTGATCGACGACGCCCGCTCCAAAGGAGCGCAGATCATCGAGGTCGGCAATCGGCCCGGTGAAGCATCCCTTCGCCTCAACACACTGGCGCCAACCGTGGTGCTTGGCGTCACAGATGACATGCGCATCGCTCATGAGGAAATCTTCGGCCCGGTCCTGCCGATTTTCCCCTGCCGCGACGTCGAAGACGCGATCGCCTACGTGAACGCCCGGCCTCGGCCGCTCGCGCTCTACTATTTCGGTGCCGATGACGAAGACCGGCACAAGGTGCTGAGCCGAACGACCTCCGGCAACGTCACCGTGAACGGCACGATCATGCACATCGCCCAGGATGACCTGCCTTTCGGCGGCGTCGGGGCCAGCGGGATGGGCGCATATCATGGCATCGAAGGCTTCCGTACCCTCAGCCATGCCAAGGGGATCTACGAACAGGGGCGTTGGAACCTCTCCAACCTTCTTCGCGCGCCCTTCAGACAGCCGATCGATACCATCCTCAACGTGATGCTCCGGTGACCAGCATGCCGTCATCAAATCAAGCTCGGGAGCAAGAACATGACCAATGACACGTCGTTGCTATTACGCGGCTCATGCGAATGCGGCGCGTGCTCGTTCGAGGTGCTTGCGGCCCCGAAGGGCAGATTCCGGTGCCACTGCATGATCTGCCAGGCGTTCAACGGCAAACCGTTTGCGGATGTGATCGCTGTCCGCAGCAAGGATGTCGTGCTGAAAAACGCCGGCAATATCTCATTCAAGAAATACCGGCCCCCGCCGAACTTCAATCGCGGGGTCTGCCGGACCTGCGGCAAGCCCGTTGTGGAGGTTGCCGGCTTCGGGCCTTTCAAGGTGATGTTCATCCCGGCGAGCAACTTTGAGCCTGAGGCCCGGCTGCCGCCGGTTCGGTTCGACATGTTCTATCATCGTCGAGTGCTGGACATGCCCGATAGCGTGCCCAAATACAGCGGCTATCTCGCGAGCGAGCTGGCGGTGGGGAAACTGATTATGGGTGGCTTGTAGAGGGCCGGCTAAAGTACCCTTCGCGCGGAAACGCTCGTGAAGGGCGGCTTTCATTGGATTTCAAAGCTGCAAAAAAGTACTGTCAGACCGGGATGACGGCACTTAAAAGGGAAAATCGCCGAATACGAACGCCGTTTCGAGATATGATGCCGCGCCCTTGGCAGGATAGAATCAATCTCCAAGCTATCCGCGGCGGTTAAGGCGCTATCCTCAAGGCCTTCAGTTCTTGTACTGCCTGCGAAACTTGATCGGGGTGAAACCGGTTTCGCGGCTGAAAAACTTGGCAAAATTGGTTGCCTCCTCGAAACCGAGGCCCTCTGCAATGAGGTAGATAGGCCTGTTGGTATGGACCAGGAGCCGTTTGGCTTCCAAGGCGATGCGAGCCGCGATGGCGTTTTTGGCGCTTTGCCCGGTCGCCTCCAACGCCGCTCGCGTCAGGCTTTTCTCGGTACAGCCTAGAGCTGCCGCATAGGCGGATACCCGATGCCAATCGGCATAGTTTCGTTCGACCAGCCTGCGGAACCTGGCATAACGCTGCACACCCGGGCTTTGTGCCACGTCGATGCCCATGTGCTGATCCTGCAGGATGGCAAGGCGCAGAAGCAGCGCACAAAGTTCGTATCTCAGGAGCGCGTGTATATCCTTGGGCGGGGCGGGGCTCGCGGCGTCCCGCTGCATCCTGGCGATCGCCTCCTTCACAGCGCCGAAATCGGCAGCGATCAGGGATAGGTGATCCGGTAACCGATCCAGACTCAGGACAGGCAGCAGATCGGCAGTCGCCTGCGTCTCCGATGGGAGGAATTCTGCGCGGAACAGGACCATCCATCCGTCCCAACCTTTATCACTACCGAAACTGTGAACCTGCCCGGGCCTCAAGACGAGGAGGGATCCAGCCGCGCAATTGACCGGCTGGAAGTCCACGACCTGGGTCACCGCACCTTCGGTCACCCAGATCAGGGTGTGGAAGGAATAATGGTACAGCGCCAGGATCTGCTCGGAGCTCACCCGGCGCCGCAAGTCCGAAAAACGAAATATCTCAACATCCAGATCGCGCCCACTCGGACGGTAATTCAGTTGATCAAGCTTCGCTCGGCTCTTTGTCATTCGCGTTGCGCCAATCCCGATCAGGCATGTCCGATAAGTATCATATTTCGGCGCCTATGAACCACGACAGAATGGCATTCCACCCATTATTATCACTCTTATGAGCTGCGAAGGACACTTCGCAGCAGGTTCCAACATCTGCAAATGAGAGACCGAAATGACCACTATCGACATCGGAAAAGCTTATATCAAAGCCGTCCAGACCGGCGATCAGGCCACGCTTGGCGAACTGCTTTCGCCCCAGATCATTTGGCATCAGCCGGGCAATAACCAGTTCTCGGGCACCAAGAACGGCATTGCCGAATTTGGTGCCATGATGGGCGCCATGATGGCAAAGTCTGGTGGTAGTTTCGCGATCACCCATGCCCATCGTTATCTCGCCAACGGGGATCTCGTTGCCATCGAGATAGAGTTCGCGGGTCAACGCGAAGGCGCCAAGGTCGACCAGTCCGGTATCGATCTGCTGCGCGTGCAGGACGGCAAGATCGTCGAAGTCTGGCTGTTCTCCTCCGATCCGGAAGAAGAGGACCAGTTCTGGGGCAAATAAGTCACCGCATCTGGAGCAGCGGGACGAAAGTGGCCCTGCTCCAACGACTTGTCCATTTTCCAGGGAGCTTCGCGACGAGCGCGAACAACAAGCAGATCGTCACCGACGCCTACCGACGCCTACCAGCGAATTTTCGGTGATTTGGACGGCTCTGAAGTAGACAACAACATGAGCACCAAACGTTCGTCCGCATACGACACGTTACCTTCAACGACAGAATACGAATTCCCACGCCAGGCGACGCTAAATCCCTACTCCCACTCTATTATTTTTTCTGCACCAAGCATTTGTTTTTATTGACGAAAATTATTTCATGCGCTCCATGCTCCGTGGAGGGGAACGTCAAAAAGTTAGCCTTATGATTTTACAGCGGTTTTCGATGCAGCTGCCGCACTAAAAATTCTGTGGACTATCGATATCTATCGACCATTTCGCGGGGTGCCGTAGGCGGCGAAGGTCGAATCTAGCCCGCCAACAAAGTACCGTCAAAACGGATAAAATCAATACACCCTCTCCCGTCCTGGGTTGGGGGATGGGGGTAGTGCCCACGCGTAAAAGGCAGGGGTTGAAAGGATGACGATGGTTCTCGCGAACAGGAATAGCCAAAGCTGTCGGCTTGCAATCAGCGACCCTGTTCCAGACGATTGTTCATAATGAACGCCATCGACTTTCGCCGGACGGATAGGGCCGGCATTTGCGAACTGCATAATCGCAGCTACCACCTTAGAAAGCGTCGGCCGGCAAAATACCCGGCAATGGCCACAATCAGTATGGCGATTGGATACCAGGTTGCGACGAACAACGGACTGTCGTCGGGGCAATTGGAGGCGTAAAGGGTGGCTGCAATACCGGCGGATGCCAATGCCGCGATTGCCCCAGCCTGACCGGGGTGATCCGGCGCACCATGGCGCATCACCAGAAAGAGGAATACGGTCGGCGCTAACGAAAGGATCGGGATGACCGTCAGGCAATGCAACGCATTGTGGCCAACCAGTCTGCTTCCCCAAAGATCGGCCGGGGTGACAATCATCTCGATGGCGGCGGCGGCGATCAGCAGCGCTGGTGCGAGCAGCAACAACCAGCGCCCGGCCGTTGCGCCGTGCCCTGGACGGATAAGGCTCTCCATCAGCGATGCCGCCACAAAAAACAGCGCCAGGGTGGCGATGAACTTGAATGCGAAACGCACAGTCAAGATGGCTTGAGCAAAATCAGGTCGAACACCCAGGACCGAAAAGAACACCAATCCCGCCATCAATGCGCCAGCAGCTGTCGCCAGAGCAAGCGCCCTCGTGAGGTTGACGGGCCGCCGTGTGTCCTCTGATATCAGATTGATCAGGTCTTCCGTGTTCACTCAAGTACTCCGTGTGCGGCCGGCTCGACGAGAACCGTTCCGCTTTGTTGCGCAACCTTACCCAGGATTGGCTATCTTAGCATCATCAATCAGGTTGCCATATCCGCAAGCGGATCTCGACCTCGCGTTCGACAAAACGCCATTCTTCAGTCGCACGCAATCGAAGGAGCATGGCATCAAATTGGGGGGCATCTTCCTCCGCGAATTCGAACCAGGTGAGAAAATCAAAAGGCTCGCCAAGATCACGACTGTGATAGAGTCGTCTAGCGACGGCAGGCAAATAGTCCATCCCGATCTGAAAATGCGCCGACCTCTCCTGAATGATGGCCCTGCGCTCGTCCTGTGCAAGAGACCACCAAAGATCCGACTTGCGGATCGGGATCAAGACCGCGAGGCATGCCGCTTTGCGGCCCAACGGAGGTTGGCGTTCTCCGAGCCGATCGAGCTCGACACGGGTCGTGTATCGCGCGCTGCCGGCTGCTCCGCGCAGAACCCAGGCCGCTGAATCGGGTAGTATGACCTGATTGGTGTCCATGACACCAAGACGAGGCGCAACATCCAGACCCTTACCAGCAATGGCGCGCGTTGCCTCGACCTGCCATTGGCCACTCTCACCAGCCACGAAGTATGTCGGCTTTACCATCATGACCTACCAGCGCAACAGTCTGTGGCCAAGCAGAGCACCGGTTCCGGCAACCATCGAAATGGCGATGGGGTACCACAACATTACAAAGAGCGGGCTGTCATCATCGCAATTGGCTGCGTAGAATGTCGCCGCGATCCCTGCCGCGACGAGCCCGGCAACAGCTCCGGCGACCGCGGGTCGGGTGGGGGCAGCGTATCGAAGCGCGTAGAGAAAACAGGCAAGAGGACCGACCGATAAGAAAGGGATAATCGTAAGGCAGAGGCTGGAATTGTGCCCGATCATGCGCGTCGCCCATGTCTCCGACGGCATGACCAACAGTTCAAAGATTGCCGCTGCACTTATCAACAGAGCTGGAACCGTCAAGCCCAATGCCATCAACTGAACCGGGACGCCCGGTCTTCCGATCCGGAACATGACCAGCCCACCGGTCAAGCCGAGAGATCCTGTGATCACGAATTTGAACAGGAAGCGGCCGGTCTCGATGGCCGTGCCGAAGTCCGCACGCAAGCCGATGGCGGCAAAGAACAAAATGGCGGCGATCAATGTGGCGGCTGTGGCAGCATGCATCAGGGCATGATCAAGATTCAGTCGAACCGGCGTATCCTGCACGAGCAGGTCGATCAATTCGTCAGTCTTCATGTCGCGCGCGCCGAATAAAGAGCAGCCAACCCCTTCAATGCCCTATGCAGGGAAACACGAACCGCCACCTCTGTCATTTCCAGCCGATGGGCGGTTTCCCGAACACTCGACCCTTCAATCGATATCGATTGAACGATCGTTCGTTGCGGATCCTTGAGCTTGCCCAGAATCTGTTCGATATCGATGCGATCCGAGGCTGCGATGCGTTCGTCTGTTTTGAGTGTTGCAATGACGTCCTCAAGCGGTACCGACTGCCTGCCACGGCGCCGCAGGCTATCGACCACCTTGTTGCGAACGATTGCCGATAGCCATGGCCCCAAAGGCCGTGACGGATCCCAGGTCCCCCGCTTGAGATGGATAGTAAGCAGCACTTCCTGAACCACGTCCTCAGCCTCGCTGGCCGGCGCACCGAACTGGTCACAACGCTTCCGCGCCATCACCCGTAAATGTGGTGTGAGGGCCGTCAGGAATTTGTGATAGGCATGGCTTTCGCCCGCAATCGCGGAACGCAACCAGGATGCCCATTCCTTCTCACGCGCCAGATCGTTCATCTGACATATCCTTCTTCGGCGGTTCTCGTGCAATTGTTACAGAGACCAGCCAGATTTTTTTGCGTGTGAGATATCGGGCCAAAGCGTGCAAGCATTTGAACGTTCATGTCATCGATCGTGAGATAAGATTGTCTGACTGTGATTGGGGTTCCAGCAGTGCAAAAATGGGCCGGATAAGACCTTCCAGAAGGTCTCGTTCAGGACGCGTGCGCGCAAGCACACGAATACCAAGCAGCGTGCCGAGCAACGTGCCGGCCATGTCCGATGCATTTTGGCAACGATTGATGGATCCGTCTTTCTGGCCACTTTCGATGCAGCGCCTGAAGAAAGCCTCAACCTGCACCAGGACTTGAGCCACCACCCGCTGAAACTCATCATCATGTGGTGCGACCTCGAGCGCGGAATTGACCAGCATGCAGCCTTTCCGCTTGGTATCACTCAACGACCGGTCGATAATTTCGTTGAAAAATGCGCCAATCGCCTCACGCGGCGGTTTCGTCTCAAACCGGCCGACACGGTCGCCGAAGCTCCGTTCGACATAGAAATCGAGCGCTTTGCGATAAAATGCGCGCTTGTCGCCAAAGGCATTGTAGATGCTTGCGGTGGTCAGCCCGATTGCCTGGGCCAGATCGCGGATTGACGTTGCCTCGTAGCCGTGTTCCCAAAACCGCTCCACAGCCAGCAGCAATACTTTTTCTTCATCAAATTCTCTGGGTCTGGCCATACATCCTGTCTCCCAGAACATGGATCGAACGGGCGACTGCCCAGGGGCTGTTGCCAATCCATTTTAGAACATATGATCTAAAACTCAACCCATGCGGTTCGACCTTTGACTGCTTTCTACTTCATCAATCTCAGCGTCAGGCTGTTAAGGGCGGAGAGCAACCCGACAACGGCAACCCCGAAGATCACGTAGCGCAGCTCCTCGAACGGGGTGCCGCTCAGATAGCCCAGACCATACTGCCATGCGAGAATGATCATGATGATAGCAATCAGCGCCAGCAAAAGACCGAACAGATGGCGCCAGAATCCTCTGACATTCCGGGTCATGCTCCCGCCTTCTCGCTGAAACTGTCGATCTTGAAAATCAGCAGATCGTCGCGGCGTTCGATATCGCCTTCGAGCACCACCGGTAAACCGGTCTTGTCAAGCAAGGCCGCCGGCATCGGTCCTCCGTCCTTGGAAGCGAGAAGAAAGAAGATGTGGCCGTCCACGGGTGAAGCGGAAACGAAGACGGGTGGAACACCTCCGGAAATACACAGATTGGCGCAGGCCTTGTGCGCAAGGCCAGTCCCCGGCTTCATGGCGCCGGCACTGCATTTTCCATCACAGATCTCGCCCGTCAAACGCCACCGACCGAGATTCTCCGGCACGGACGTAACCGGCAGGGCCGGCATTTGCGGATCGCCTGCTTTCAGGTCGTCTTCGCCGCCGATCAGCAGCATGACCAGGTCTCCACGCTTAACGAAGATGCCACCAGCCTGTGCGGTTTTGCCCGCAAGTGGCAGCGCCCTGTCGTCCACCCCGAACTTGCCTGAGCCCGCCAGCATGACAGCGCGCGCGGGTTTTGTGCCGCTGGCGGGAATGCGCAGTATCGGATAGGGCTTTACCTCCATGGTGCCGATCAAATGCTCGCCGGAGAGCTCATCCGCATAACTGCCCGCGCCTGGGCTTTCGGTATTAAGGGACAGCAACACCGAAGTCGTCGCCATGGCGGCAATGAAGAACACGATGAACCCGATCATCAGCCCCCTGACATCGGCTGGGACTTTCTTGAAGTAACCGACAAAAAATCCGCGTTCGACGGGCTTCAGCATCAAACCGTTCCTCCATTCTTCGGCGCGGCAGCCGTGGGAAGCAACTCGGCGGGGATGGCCAACGGCACCAGCTTTGTGCCAAGCGGCAAAGGTTCCGGATCAACCAGAATGCTCGTGCCCTCCAGGCGAAGGCGATATTTGCGAATCCGCTCGCGGAACGGCGGCGGCGAACAACCGTCCTCGGGGCGATACTGATAGCCATGCCAGGGGCAGGTGATAAAGCCGATGACGACCTTGCCTTCGCCGACGGGGCCGTTCTGGTGCGAGCAGATATTGGATACGGCTGAAAGACCACCCTTTGAACGGAAGACGGCAATGCGCTCGCCGCCCGGTGCCATCCCGATGATCGCCCTGCCTTCGGCAATCTCGCTGACATCGCCGACGATCACCCAAGGCGCCTCGGTGGCCTTTCGCGACGCAGCCGCGTCAGCCGACGTCTCCCGCCGACCTGCGATAAGGTGCAGGACGCACAGCGTAGCCAATCCGCCGAGCGACAAAAATGCCAAAGCAAGATCCCGGCGATCGATCAGAGCGCCGAGCGCCACATGCAGGATGACCGCAACGTAGGCGAAGTAGACGCTCATGTGGATCGCCTTCCACACCGGCGGCGTCAGGAAGGAAAGCCAGAAATCGTGGCTCGTTACCGCAAGGACCGCCAGAATGACGAGCGCGAAGACGCCGAAGAGTTCGAAAGGAAAGCCAGCGATGCTCGTGAAGCTGGTATTGCTGGTGAAGAGCGCCGTGAGCTGTGGTGTTGGACTAAAGGAGAAATACCATCCGAGCACATAGTAGGCGTGCGTGGCTGCAATGATCGCGGTCATCACGCCAAAATGGCGGCGATTGTAGAGGAGCGGAACGAAACGGGCATCGATCCGCGCCAGTGGCCCGATTGCGAGGACGATGGTCAGCATCAGCAAGGCCAGCGACCCGAAGGCACGCATCCGTTGGATCGGCAGGTCGGTATCCCGCAGCGCAGAGGATATGACTGGGCCGAGCCGCAGGAAAATGAGGATGTAGATGAAGATCCCGGCCAGCATGACCGCGTCATAGACGATCTTGGTCTTGTTCCAGATGACCGGCGTGTAGGATAGGCTCACGGGTTGCTATCTCCCTGTGCTGCAGTGGCATCCAGGCGCACGGCCGGGGCATCGGCCGACAGTTTCGGAACGCTCGCGAAGATAACGACAAGCATGATCGGGAGAACGACCGCGATGCCTGTCCAGATCACGGTGTGAGCGCGACGGTGGCGGCGCTGCATACTACGGTTCTCCCCTGGAAAGGGTGATCCACCGCCAGACGACCAGCGGCCAGAGGAGAACGAGCCCGGGGATAAGGAGCGGCCGGACCGCATAGGCATCACGTGCGCCCGGATCGACCTTGTCGAATCCGAACAGCAGAAAGGCGACGGCGATGGCAAGACCGATGCCGGCCCAAAGCATCAATCCTGCGGAGACTGGATCGGAGATCGAAACCATGGGGCCCTCAGATGCGGCCGGTCGCCGGTATGGCCGCACCAGTGACGATGCCTGCTGCAGGCGAAATGAGGAACCCGATAAGCTTGGCGATATCCGTTGGCTGAATCCAGCTGTTCGTCTTCGCATTCGGCATCACTGAGCGGTTTTGCGGCGTGTCGATCGTGCCCGGCAAAATACAGTTGGCGGTAATGCGCTTGTCGCGGTTTTCCGCGGCGATCGCTTCGGTTAGCCGGATCACCGCCCCTTTGGATGCTGCATAGGCGGCTTGATTGGCGCCGGCCTTTAGTCCTGGCGCCGCCGCGACATGGACGATGCGGCCGTAGCCTGCCTGCTGCATCGGTTTCAGGACCGCCGCACTAATTGCATAAGCCGTTCTGGCATTCATGTGAAACAACTGATCCCATTGGTGTACGCCCGTCTCGTCGACCGGTCCCGTCTGGAAGCCGCCGACGGTATTGGCGAGCGCGTCGAGCCGGCCAAATCTCGCGAGCGTTCTTTCGACCGCCTCCTGGCATGACGTCAAATCGGCGAGATCCATGCCGCCGATCAGCAGGATTTCGCTATTCTCGGGCAGGCTCTCTGCCAATTTCTCCAGGGCTTCCGAATTATGCTCGACACAGACGAGCCGCGTACCGTTCGCCGCAAGCTCCCTGACGACGGCGCTTCCTAGGTTTCCTGCTGCGCCTGTAACCATGACAACGGGGCTTGTTCCTGTTGCTTCACTCATGATGGTCCCGCCCTTTCGAGTTGAGGCCGCCTGCAAAGGCCAGCCCCGGTAATTCGCGGCACCACATGGTTTTGTTACATGTGTTTTGAAAAATTCCCGCCCTCTATGCCACGTCAGGAAATTTTGGCGCGACTGCGAAAAAGTTCAGGACCGACTGTAACGAACCACCTGACGCGACCGTAAAGGTCTCTGTCGGACGAAGGGTAATGGGATCTCGAGGGTTCCCGATCGGCGTCCTCCTGAAGGAGCAAACGAATGAAGCGCGATGCTTACGGTCTCATGACCAGCACTGACAGCAACGAGGCACAACGGGCATTCGAGAATGCCGTTTTTGGTCTGGCGGCGCATCGGCCAAGTACTGGCGTGGCCATCCAGTCAACTTTGGCAGCCGACCCCCATCATGTTGCCGGCCATGCGCTGAAGGGCTTTGCAAATCTGATATTGGCGCGGTCGGAGCTCGACCAACCGGCTGCCAAGGCACTCGTTGATGCGCAGGCAGCGCTAGTGGTCAGAGGCGGAGGAACCGGTGACGAGCGCATCCTTGTGAAAGCACTGGAGGCCGCCGTCGAAGGCTCGTTTTCGCGTGCGACGGATATTCTCGACGACGGTTTCGAGGATCGGTCGGTGACGTTCTTGCCCTTTAAGATTTCGCAGGCTCTGCGTTTCATGCTTGGAGATGCCCGCGGCATGCTGCGGGCCAGCACACGTGCAGTCGCGCGCCTTGAGGCCGGCACGACGGCGAGGGGCTTTATACTTGGTTGTCATGCGTTTTCGCTTGAAGAGCATGGTCGGTATGCCGAGGCGCTTGCCGCGGGACAGCTTGCGGTTGCTCTGCAGCCCGATGATTCCTGGGGCCTTCACGCCGTCTCGCATGTCTTCGAGATGCGAGGGGATACGGAAGAAGGCATTGACTGGCTCGAGGCGAACCGCAAAGCCTGGTCGCGCTGCAACAATTTCTCTTTTCATATGGCTTGGCATCTCGGTCTGCTACACTTGGAACGCGGCGATCATGATCGGGTGCTGCAGATCTACGACGACGACGTTCGCCCACAGCAAACCGATGATTTCCGAGACATGGCGAATGCTGTCTCGCTCCTGTGGCGGATGGAGCAATCGGGAGCTCATGTCGGTGATCGCTGGACCGATCTGGCAGAAATGGCCCATCGTCGAAAGACAGACACGACCTTGATTTTTGCGGCTCTGCACAATCTCGCCGCCATGGTTGCCGTTGGCGACCGCGATGGAACTGTGGAGCTTGTATCGCATATAGAAGCCAAGGCGCTTGGCATGGATGACCAGGGCCGCGTCGCCGCCGAGATCGGTGTACCGATGGCGCGCGTTCTCACGGGTCTCGATGCTCCGGCGGACCGCCACATGCTCGAACGCATGGTGGCGAACCTGCCAAAGATCGGCGGCAGCAACGCACAGCGCGACTTCTTCGTCCTCGCGCTCGCCAGGGCGATGGCGACCGATGGCAATAATGTCGGTGTTTCGCGTATCGGCCAAATTCGCCAGCGGCTGAAGGCCGACGACCGATTGTTCAAGTCCATCGAACATTCGGTTGGCATGCGTTTGTCTGCCTGATCTCACCTCAAAGAAAGGAAAAACACGATGTCCATGATGGAAATGCAAAAGACGAGCGTCTTCCCTGAAATTCAACCAAGCCTCGGCCGGACGATTATTCTTTCCGGACTTGCCGCCAATATTACCTGGGAAATCTGGGCACGGCTGATCACCCCACTGTGGGTTGGCGGGCCACTGGAGCCGGCTGCTCTCGTTCAATCGGTGTTCGGGTTCAACAATTTGTTTCTGGCCGAAGCGATCCACGCGATCGTGGGCATCGTTTTTTATCCGATCGGCTACCTGTTCATCGCCCGCCCGTTGCAGCGGCTGATCGTCCCCAAGCTACCGTTACTATTGACGGGCATCGGCTTCGGCATCGGTCTTTGGATCTTTGCCCTTTACGTCATGGCACACCTGTTTGGCGGCCAACCGGCATTTCTCGGTTTTGTTACTCTCACCTGGGCATCGCTGATCGGCCACATGCTGTTTGGTACGGTCGTCGCGTTCGTCGTCCGCCGCATGGAACATTAGACCCGTTGTGGGACTAGGCCTGCCCGGTTCCGTGAGCCACCGGGCAGGTTTTCTAACCGTGCAAGGGTCCAGTTGCCAGTGAGCGCTGAGCACTGCCCATTTCACCTGATTCGAGAGATTGATAGTGACCGCCGAAAGCTTCTTAACGCCGAGAGTTGCCGACATCGTCGCCAGCACGCTTCATGCCCACGGCGTCCGTCATGCCTTTGGCATGCCCGGCGGAGAAGTGGTCACGCTGATAGACGGCCTGGAGGCCTCGGGTATTGCCTTTCATCTTGCGCGTCATGAAACCGCGGCGGCGATCATGGCGGCAGGCGCAAGCGCGATGACGCAAAACCCGGAACTTCTCGTGACGACCGTTGGGCCGGGCCTTGCCAATGCGGTCAACGGCATCGCCGACGCTGCCCAGGAGCGCGTGCCTTTGATCGTCATATCCGGCATTGTCGACCGTTCGACCCGCGCGCGTTACACCCATCAGGTGATCGACCATGCGCAGTTGCTGCGACCGCTGGTCAAGGCTTCTTTCGAAATCGAGCCCGAGAGCGCTGCTTCCACGGTCGCTCGTGCACTCGCGCTTGCCCTGACAAAGCCGATGGGTCCCGTCCATCTCGACCTGTCTCCGGCGACGGCTGCCGCGGTCTCGCCAACCTTGAACGTCATTTCGCCTCCGAAGCTTCTGAAGTCCTCGGTAACGATGACGGATCCAGTTGTTCACACACTTTCCGAAAGGATTGGCCGGGCGCAACGACCGCTTTTTATCGCTGGTCTTGACGCTGTGCGAGATAATGCCGGTCCGGCACTCCAGCACCTGGTCGAAAAAATTGGCGCACCGGTTATGACGACATATAAGGCCAAGGGCATCATCCCGGAGGGCCACCCGCTGTCGCTTGGCGCCGCCGGATTGTCACCGCTGGCGGATCAAATTCTTCTGAACCTGGTCCGGGATTCGGATCTGGTCCTGTCAATTGGATATGACCCAATCGAAATGCGGCTCGGCTGGCTGGATTTCGTCGGAGATCCAGCAAAGCTGGTGGAGATTTCCGATACTGCTACGGACCACGGCATGCATCATGCCGGAACCAGAATCCAGGCTGCACCTCGCGCTTTTCTACAGGCCTTGGCTGATGTTCACGCGGGGCACAAGACCTGGACAGCTGGCGAACCTGCCGCCGTGAAAAACGAACTTGCCCGTTTATTCGCAAGCGATGATAGCTGGGGGCCCCACGCAATCATCGAGGCGCTCAATGCGGCTGCCGGTCAGGAATCGATCGTCACTGTCGACAGCGGGGCGCATCGGATCCTCCTGTCGCAGAAGTGGGTGGCGCCGCGGTCGATGTCATTGCTGCAATCGGCGGGCTTTTGCACCATGAACGCGGCCTTGCCGCTTGCGATCGGTGCCAAGGTCGCCGATCCATCACGTCCGGTTTTCGCGGTGATGGGCGACGGCGGCCTTGAGATGGGAATCGGCGAACTCGCTACGCTACGCGATCTTAATCTGCCTATCACCATCGTGCTTTTTCAGGACCGAAGCCTGGCGTTGATTGCTCTGAAGCAGGCATCCGCCGGCCTGAAATCGGCCGGCGTCACGCTCGGCGAAACTGACTTTGCCGCCGTCGCACGAGGTTTCGGCGGCTATGGCGTCAATGTGGAGAATTGTAATGACTTCCGTAACGAGCTTGAGGCAGCCCGCGAGCGCGAAGGCTTCACCCTCATCGCCTGCAAGTTCGATGCAGGCGCCTACGACGGCGCCTTCTGAACGCACCCAGGCGACAGGTTCAACCCCTCAGAAGCTCAAGCGTCCCCGTGATCCGCGGCTCGACTTTTTCCGTGGTGTCGGCATGCTGATTATCCTTCTGGCCCATATCCCGAACAACGGGTGGGCGCTGTGGATTCCGGCGCGCTTCGGTTTTTCCGACGCCACGGAAATGTTCGTCTTCCAGTCGGGAATGGCCTCGGCCATCGCCTTCGGCTCGACCTTCGACCGCAGCGGCGCGGTTGTGCTCATTGCCCGCGTCGCTCAACGTGTCTGGCAGATATTTTGGACCCACATTGCCGTCTTTGTCGTCGTTGCCGCCATCATGGTCGTCGCCGGAACCCGCTATGACGGGGTCGCTTATGTCGACAGTCTCAACCTCGTACCCTTCGTGAAGGACCCGGGCAATCTTCTCGTCGGCCTGCTGACGCTCAGTTATGTGCCGAACTATTTCGATATCCTGCCGATGTACATCGTCATTCTGGCGTTGATGCCAGCAATGATCCTTGCATCAAAGCTCCACCGCTTTCTGCCATTCGCCATGATGGTTGCCTTATGGCTGGCGACCCAGTTCGACCTGACCGGGCTGCCGGCGGAACCCTGGTCGGATCGCCGATGGTTCTTTAATCCCTTTGGATGGCAGTTGCTGTTTTTCACCGGTTTCTTCCTGATGCGCGGCAGCCTTCCGGCCCCCGGCTTCGACCGCAGGTTGATGGCGGTTGCGGTTGTCGTCGTGATCCTGACCGTGCCGTTTGCCTGGGTGTGGTTCCAACAAGCGCATCCAGCCTTCCAAATGGCCGCCAGCAAGCTTTTCCCACTCACCGACAAGACCGACTTCGGCCTGCTGCGCTTCGTTCATTTCATGGCGCTCTGCTACATCGCCGTGCATCTCGTCGGTAAGAAAGGCTCCCGGCTGCGTGGCCCTGCCGTGCGCGTTCTGACGGTCGTTGGCCAGCAATCGCTCGCCGTCTTCATCACCGGTATTGTGATTGCCCAGCCGATCGGTGTCGCGCTTGATCATGCCGGTCGCACCACTTCTGCAGAGGCAATTGGAAACCTGATTGGCTTCGGCGTGCTGATAGGAACCGCCTATCTCGTACGCTGGTTCAAGAGTTCGCCCTGGAAATCGTGAGAATCCCTTATGTCTGACCATCAAAAACCCGCCAGCCTCGAAGGTCTGCGCATCCTCGACCTGTCGCGGATTCTCGCCGGACCGACCTGCACGCAGTTGCTCGCCGATCTCGGGGCCGATGTCATCAAGGTCGAGCGCCCTGATACTGGCGACGACACGCGCAGCTGGGGACCGCCCTTCGTGCCGGATGCCGATGGCAGCGACAGTGATCTCAGCGCCTATTTCCTGTCCGCTAACCGCAACAAGCGATCGATAGCCATCGATCTCGGCAGCGATGAAGGCGTTACGCTTGTCAAGCGGCTGGCGGCTGTCTCGGACGTGGTGATCGAAAACTACAAGCCGGGCGATCTCGACCGGCGCGGACAGGGCTATGAGGATATTCGCAAGATCAAACCGGATATCGTCTGGTGTGCGATTTCCGGTTTTGGTCAAACCGGACCCTATGCCGAGAGAACCGGCTATGATTTTCTCGTCCAGGCGATGGGCGGCATCATGAGCATCACCGGCGAAAGCGATACGGCCGGTGGCCGGCCCCTCAAGGTCGGCCTCGGCATTGCCGATGTCATGTGCGGCATGTATGCGACCGTCGGCATCCTCGCCGCTTTGCGCCATCGCGACCGCACGGGCGAAGGCCAGTATATCGATCTGGCGCTTTATGACACGCAAGTTGCCTGGCTTATCAATGCCGCGACGAACCATCTGGTTTCGGGAAAGGTGCCAGGGCGGATCGGCAACCGGCATCCCAACATCGCTCCCTACCAGACCTTCGCAACGGCTGCTGGAGACATCGCCATCGCAGTCGGAAACGATCGGCAGTTCGCCCGCTTCTGTACGGCGATCGGCCGTCCTGATCTGGCGGGCGACGAGCGGTTTCGCCATAACCGTGATCGCGTTGTAAATATCGATGCACTGGACCCGCTTGTGACCGAGGCCCTAAAAGCCGATACCGCCGAACGCTGGGAGCAGCGGCTTGTCGCTGCCGAAATCCCCGCAGGCCGGGTCGCCACGATCGATCAGGTCGTGGCCAATCCGCATACCTTGGCGCGCGAAATGGTGATGACCATGGAAACCGTAGACGGACAAACCGTCCGCCTCCTCGGCAATCCGCTGAAGATGTCTGCAACTCCGGTTCGCTTTGATCGGGCGCCGCCGCATGTCGATCAGGACAAGGACGATATCCTCCGGGAGCTCACGAGGCTCGAAGCCACGCGCGGAACTTAAATCGTCGTGGGCTCGCCCGTCAGGGTATGCGGTCCCGATACCAAAACGCTGCACCTGGTCTCTATCACCCACCTGCTCTTCGAACGACGAGTACCGCTGTTCAGCCAAATCGACGCCTATCAGCCATCATCGCGTCAAGAAGCGCAAACAGCGGGCACGCCGCAACGATCGATGATCGCTTTAAGAATACGCAGTGATAGTTTTGTGCCAGTCCCATGGCCTATCGTCGTTTTTCCGACGAATGTATTTCTAATACGGCAAGTTTATCAGAGGATAGATATGACATATACCGAAAATCTTTGGATTTTCTTTTCACTTCTATTCGGCATCGTCATCGTTCCAGGCGTGGATATGATTTTCGTACTGGCAAACGCGCTGACACATGGTCGATCCGCGGGTCTTTTCGCCACGGCCGGTATCATCGTTGGCAGCCTCGTGCATTCCCTATTTGCGGCTCTGGGCGTCGGCCTCTTTGCCAGCCTCATGCCTGTGCTGTTTCGGCCGCTTCTGATCGTCGGTGCGCTTTATATGGCCTGGATAGGGTTCACTCTGATGCGGAGTTCGATCACCGTCGACCAGGTCCGCGCGACAGATGCCCGCTCGAATGGGGAGGCGTTTCGCCGCGGCATCGTATCCTGCCTGATGAATCCGAAGGCGTATCTGTTCATGCTGGCAGTCTACCCGCAGTTTCTGCGTCCCGATTTCGGCCCGCTTGCGCCACAGGCTGCGGTCATGGCTGCGATGACAGCCGCAACTCTCTTATTCGTCTATGGCGGACTGTCTGTGGCTGCGGGTCGGGCGCGAGAAGTTCTCGTTGGCAACGGTACTGCAACGATCTGGGTCGGGCGGGCCGCAGGCCTGCTTCTGATCCTCGTTTCGCTTGTAACTCTTTGGGAAGGCGTCTCGGGCGGCACCCGATAATGAGACAAGTCATCGGAGTCCGTCACGGCGGGACGGAGCAGCGCAAGATATCCGCAAGACCGGGCCGAAAGTCGAGACAACCGAGCCGAATACATGCGTGCCAAATCCAGAGGAGCTCCCCGTGATGGCGAATTGCTGCTGCTCGGAATCGCCTGATGCGGGCGGTGTGGCTACAAAACGGCAGGAGGTTGGCTAACCCCGTCGAAGTTATCATCCGTCAAAAGCTCATTCGTCCCGAGGGTTCCGCCAATGCCACCACCTCTCCGGCCGTTCACGAAAATTCCGGGACGAGTGCGGCAGCCGCTTCCTGTATCGCCTGCCAGACCATTTCTATATCGCTCGCAGCCGTCGTTATTGTGCCGATCGAGACGCGGACCATCCAATGCCCGGCCGCCGTTGCCGGCGTGATATAGGCCTGGCCCGAGGTATTGACCGCGTGCGCCCAGGCGCGAGTGAAATCATCGAGACGGTCGGACGCCACAGACTTCGGCCGATAAACAATACAGACGGTCTGCAGAACGACGGGCGCGATAATCTCCCAATCAGGGGTGGCTTCCACCTTCGACCGAAGATCCTGAGCCAGGCTAATGTCTCGCCGCAACCTGGCTTGCAACCCTGATACGCCCTGTTCGCGTATGGCGAACCACAGTTTCAAAGCCCTGAACCTTCGTCCCAAGGGAATACCGGTGTTGCGTAGGTTACGCACTTTTTCGTCGGCACTCGATTGAAGGAAGCTCGGATCGGCAGACATCACCCGAAGCAGATGAGGCTCGTCCCGGACGAAATAGAGCGAGCAATCAAAAGGGACTCCCAGCCACTTGTGCGCGTTTATAACCACGCTGTCTGCGTCCTCGATACCGTCCCACATCCAACGCAACTCCGGCAGGATCATCGCGTTTCCGGCCATGGCTGCATCAACGTGGAGCCACAAGCCGTGTCTGCGTGCGATGTCAGCGACGCTGGATAACGGATCGATGGACACGGTGGCGGTCCCACCGACGGCCGCGACGATCGCACAGGGAGTGGATCCGGAGTGGATATCCGCGGCGATGGCATGCTCGAGCGCCGAAGGATGCATCGCGAAATTGGGGTCGGTATCAACCATGCGGACATTCTCACGACCGAATCCCGCCAGCAGTGCCGCTTTTTCCACCGACGAATGGGCGCTCGCCGACGTGTAGATTGTGAGTGGCCGGTGTTCAGCCTGCAGGCCGCGCCGCGCAAGAGAAAATCTTGTCGTCCTCTCCCGAGCACAAAGCAAAGCGACCAAAGTGCTCGTTGATGCCGTGTCGTTGATAACGCCAAACCACGCCGACGATAGACCAACCATTTGCCTGAACCAGTCGACCGTAACCTCCTCGATCTCAGTCACCGCGGGCGATGACTGCCAGGATAAACCTAGCACCCCGAGGCCACTGCTCACCAGATCGCCCAGAATACCCGAGCCAAGCGAGTTAGAGGGGAAGTAGCCAAAGAACCGTGGGTGTTGCCAATGCGAAATATTCGGAAGAACGACCTTGTCGAGATCAGCGATTATCTGGTCAAAACCCTCAGCTTCTGCCGGCGGTACGGCAGGAAGCATCGCTTTGACATCACCCGGCCGTGTCCCAGGTTGGACCGGATAGTTAGATATCTTCGCATGATAGTCCGCGAGCCAGTCAATGATTTCATGACCTCTCTGCCGGAATTCTTCGGGTGTCATGTAGATCTCCTGCTTGTGCTTAAAAATTCGTGATGTAATTGCGAGCTTTCGAAAAGGTATCTCACGCGACTCCGTATGTTCTCCTTCTCGGACACACTTTCCTGATCATCTGCTCCATGCGGGTGTCGGCCGTGCGCGATATCTCCCAGTGAGCCTAGCGGCGATGATCAGCCGTGACATGACATGAGCCTCGGAGTGGGAAGGGGGAGAGCGTTGACGACTTTCGTGTCCTCAGTCGCGGTCGACGAGGATCTTGCTGGCCAGCACGGCGATCTGGTCGCGATGCGCCCAGGCTACCATCACGCTCAGCGCGAAGAGCACGATCGCGGGGACGGGCGAGCCCGGCAGCACGAAGAGATGGGTCAAGGTGGCGCCGACCATGATCGCGGCGAGCAGAAGCACACCGAGCGAGGCCACAGCCGGGACGAGTAGCGCGGCCGCGCCGATCAACTCGAGTGTTCCGGTGAAATACCGAAACCACTGCCCGAGCCCGATCTGCTCGAAGTTCTGAACCAATATCGGCAGGCCGTAGAGGTTGGCGCTGCCGGCGGCAATGAAGGCCGCAGCAAGGAGAAGCTTGACGCTCCACAGTCCAATTTGACGCCAGCGCGGCGCCGCTTCATTCTTTATCGCCGGGCTGTCTGAATTCTGCATGGTAACTCCTGGTATGGAACAATCAATTCTACGGCTGCGCATGCGTCTGTCTGAACATGAGTTCATTGCGAACACATCGAGAGCGCCACCTTCAATTCCAGCTCCCGGATTTTGCGGTCCTTCTCGGACACTTGCCTGATCATCTGCTCCATGCGGGCGTCCGGCGCGCGCGATATCTCCCAGAATGTCACGGTGAAAATCACAGGCATGGTGGCGGCAGTTTTGTCGTCGATAGCTGCCAGTTGATCTGACTGCTGCGATGGACTTTCCGTCGCGACACGGCCCCAAATATTGAGAGTGCAATCGGCGCCTGCATCGCAGCGGATGAAGGCTTCCAGCGCCGCTTCGCGTCGGACAACGGTGCGGCGAAACGCCGTGCTTTCGACGTGTATGCGAAACGTGGATCCATCGATGACATGGGGAAGCATCGCAACGCTCGAGACGGTCTCGAACACAATCCCGGGGCGTATCCGGGAATAATTGATCGCCAACTCCCGCTGCGCC
This sequence comes from Neorhizobium sp. BETTINA12A, assembly GCF_023006485.1. Taxonomy (NCBI): domain Bacteria; kingdom Pseudomonadati; phylum Pseudomonadota; class Alphaproteobacteria; order Hyphomicrobiales; family Rhizobiaceae; genus Neorhizobium; species Neorhizobium sp. BETTINA12A. Next base: position 5,928 of record NZ_JALBGW010000027.1, on the reverse strand, counting down.
TGAACCAGATGAGCAATGCTCGGAGTGATCACCTGCCCCCAGATAGCCGCACCTTCTCCGAAATGATGAACGATGGCATGGCCGATATTTGGACATGTAATTGACTGCAGCATGAGGGGGTTCCCTTGTAATCCTCGAACGATCCGTCAGCATCGCGTCGGATCAGGTTTGCGACCTTGCTGCCTGCTAATTCGCGGGAATGCAGGCAGTTGTTACAAAGGATCTTCGTTTTTTTGCAACCCAGTGTTCATTTGGGAAAGCCCACCGCCGTCAGGCCAGCGTCAAGCATATCGGACCGGGCCTCGTGGCCACCGTTGTGGATGCACATGACACTGTCGCCCCGAATGCAGTCGGGGACATCGTCGCACTCGATGCTATCCAGCATGACTTTTTTCGCAGCCTTCATGTCGCATTTGCCACGCTCACGCAGAATGGCCAAGCTTTTGAACGCATCGCCCTGATGGAATTTTGTGCCAATCGCCCGACCGGCGAGCGGAAACGTCTCATCCGCGGTCCCATGAAAATGGATCATTGGAGGAAGATCGGCAACGCAATCATCCGGTTCTGGAAGAGGGTTCCAGAACACGCCGGAGAAAGTAACCATCGCCGCGGTTTTCTCCCCTTGCTGGCAGGCGGTGTACCAAGCCATCGATGCGCCGATGGAAAAACCCCCGATTACCGTCCGGTCCGGGGTAAAACCGTAGCGTTGCCGCAGGTCATCAAAGACATTCGTGATGAACGCTTTTTCATCGCGATCCTGGCGGGGACCGTGAGGAAAAGACCAACTCCCGTCGATGCCATCGACGGCTACATAGGCGAGATGATGCGCGAGCGTCATCTCGACCAGAGGGCGCTGCTGCATCTGCAATCTGGCGGCGCTTTTGAAACCATGGAAATAGACAAAGACGCCGCGAATATCGCCGTCGTGCGGCAACTCGATCCGATAGTTTCCGTCCTTGACGGGACAAGCAGTCTGCGCTCCGCAAAGCATTGCGGAAGAAACAGTAAGAGGCATGACGGCGATGAGGAGGAGAGCAGCGAGCAGGCATGTGCGCATGAAGATATCACCGATCTTATAATGAGAAGTCTGCCAGAGTCCTGGCGCGTGGCGAGCAGTTTGCGCGAGGCATGTTGCAATAGCGTGCGGGGCCGCGTCTTCAATTCTGGTGTGGCGTGCCGGCGCTGGAGGGAAAGTCGGCTCCGGGCCGGGCGGTGATCGGGAAGGAGGTAGAAAGTCCGGTCACAGCAGATATTCGCGCATGGGTCGCTGAGCGTTACATTCGACGGCGAAAAATAATGAGGACTTTGCGCGGGGCCACGACCACGCAATCATGGCCAGCGGCAGAGAGTTGCCGCTGAATGCCGTAGCCACAAGGTCCTGCTTCGTAGCAAAACTTGAGGGTCCGGCCCGACTGCGAAAGCTTGGCTAGCATGCGGCTCAAGGCCGTTGGTGTGTTTACGATCTGGCCAAACGCGCGCACGTCACCGCGCTTACCGCCATCGGCAAGTGCCACCGAAATCGTCTCTTTGTGAACATCCAATCCGATATATGTGATAGTCTCTTCCATGGCCCGTCTCCTATGCATGAGGCTCTGTGCGGGGTCACTTTACGCAACCCTCGATACCTGCATATTGTGAGACGGGTCACCCAGCCCCAGGCGAACATTTAGTCTAGAACTTACTACCCGTCCGACCGTTGGAAGAAGTCTCGTAGGCCCTTTCCTACCTCAACTCCCTCCTCGACGGCAGCGGCAACGCCGCCAGACACATCCTGCGGCGGGGGCTTGCGCTCGCGGCGAGCGGAGGCGATCCAGCCACCGGGCAGCCTCACCTGGACCATTAGGTCGACGCGCTCTGGCCCCTTCTCGCGGTCTAGGGCCGCGCTGAGGAAACTGAGGACCGGGTTCGTTGGCTCAGCTCAACAACCCGATTTTCCGAGGAGCCGAGCTAGTGCGGGCGTTCTTCGGACCGGCCCAGGTTGTGAAGCAGCGGCGAACTCGATAGCCCTCGGCGATTGCGGAAACCTGTCGCCGCCCGATTAGTCTAGGCGCGCGGCGCGTCGTCTTCGCCCTCGACCATCAGCTTTCGGATCAATTCGCGAACCCAGCGCTGCCCGGCATGGCCGTGACAACGCTCGTGCCAGATCAAGCCGATATCGAACCGTTCGCTCAGCCAGGGCAGATCGATGATCATCAGCCTTTCCGATTGGGCACGAAACAGCCGCCTGGGTACGAGAGCGACAAGATCGCTGCTGGAAACAATTTCGGGAATGAACAAGAACGAGCCCGCTGACATGACGACATTGCGCCGATAACCGAGAACTCCCAAGGCGTCGTCAACTGGTGTCTCGAAGTTGCCGCCTCGCCGTGAGACGACGATATGTTCCAGCCTGACATAGTTCTCGATCGTCAGACCAGGCTTCAGATCCGGGTGGCCTTGCCTGCCGATGAGGACATATGTTTCCTCGTAAAGATCACATGCACGTAGATGCGGCATCGAGGGATCGGGTGTGGCGATCACCAAATCGATATCGCCGTTCGCCAACTGCTGTTCCATGAGGGCGGGGGACAGGTGCCAAACCGCCACGCGCACGCCTGGTGCTATCCGCCGGAGCGCCAAGACGAGCGGCATCACAACGGCTGCCTGGACATAATCCGAGCAAGCGATCGACACAGCGAGTTGCGCCGTTTCGGGATCGAAGTCCCTGTGGGACTGCAGTGTCGAGCGCACCCGATCCAACGCCTCGCGCAATTGTGGGGCAAGTTCTGTTGCCTTGGCGGTCGGGGTCATTCCGCGCTGGGCAGGAAGAAGCAACGGATCGTCGAACAAATCCCGCAGCCGCGCGAGTTGCGCACTGACTGCCGGCTGGCTGAGATGCAGCTTCGCCGCCGCCTTGGTGACGTTCCGTTCGGCGAGCAGCACTTCGAGCGTTGCCAGAAGGTTGAGGTCGATGCGGCTGGTATCCACCACATTTATTTCCGAATAAAATATAATCGATTTCAAATATCGCTGAAAAGCCTTCATCCTGCAAGCCTCGACGCGGGAGCTTCACCAATCCCTCCCGCGGGAGGCAAGGATGTCATCGTCAGTTTTCTTTATCCCAATACTGAGCAGGCACGCTTCGATGCCGCCTCGAGAAACATGTGCCCTTGGCCCTGGGCCTGCTTGGCGACGCCGTCAGAGGGGTGATCGTCGAAACCGGCCTTGGCGGCGCACAGCCGGGTGCCCCCGCGCCCTACATCGCCGCGTCTCACGCGCTGTTCGAGTCGCCGGACAGCTTCCAAAAAGCATTCCACGCGCACGCGGCCGAAATTCACGGCGACGTACCGAACTACACCGACATCGCGCCGGTCGTTCAGCTCGGGAATGTGAGCGTCGCGACGTTGATGGCCGACGCAAAGATCATCTCCAACTTCACCAACGCGCTGGCCCATACCGAGCTTGATGATCCGGTGAAGCCGCTGGCTTGGGTACATCCCAGCGAGCGCTGAAGCGCCACCCCACACTCCACGATAGAAACCAGAGAAGCATGATGAAGAAGAATATCCTTATTGTATCTGCGCACCCCGAAGCAACCTCGCTCACCCGGCAGTTGGTCGACGTTACTGTCGAGACGCTTGGCGCCGCCGGACACGAGATCGTGCAATCCGAACTTTACGGTATGAAGTGGAAAGCAGTGTTCGACGCCGACGACTTTCCCGTCCGCACCAATCCCGACCGGCTGTCGTTCATCATGGAATCGGGCCATGCCTATGCGACCGGCAACCAGACGCCGGATGTTGTCGCCGAACAGGCCAAACTCCTTGCCGCGGACGCGGTCATCCTGCAGTTCCCGCTGTGGTGGTATGGCGTGCCCGCGATCCTGAAGGGCTGGATCGAACGCGTCTATGCCTTTGGTTTCGCTTATGGCTACCAGAACGGCGCCAACGAGTTTCGCTTCGGGGACGGCATCCTGAAGGGCAAGCGCGCGCTGGTAAATGTTCAGGCCGGTGGACCTGTGGCGGACTATGGCCCGCGCGGGATCAACGCGCCGATTGAGCAGCTGCTCTTTCCGCTGACCCACGGCGCGCTCTTCTATCCGGGCATGGATGTGCTGCCCACGCACGCTGTCTACAGCGCTGGCCATGTCTCCACCGCCGAAGAGGTCGAGGCGATCAAGGCGGGCTGGCGCGCGCGACTCGCCAGGCTGTTCACCGACGCGCCAATCCCGTTCCGTGCGCAGAACGGAGGCGATTTCCCCGATCGCCACACCATGGCGGATGACGTCGCGCCGGGCCAGACCGGCATCGTCGCGCATGTCGCCGAAAGGGTGGTCGAGACGGTTGACGCGTGAGGCACGACGATCATGAAGCCTGCGCTGATCGCGCTGGCCGCCGGAGCATTTGCCATTGGCACGACTGAGTTCGTGATCATTGGCCTGGTTCCCGGGATCGCGCGCGATCTCGGGACAACGCTCCCGGCGGCTGGTCTGCTCGTTTCCGGCTACGCCCTCGCCGTGACCATCGGTGCCCCCACGGTCACGGCGTTAGTCGGGCATCTGCCGCGCCGGCCGCTAGCGGTTGGATTGATGCTGCTGTTCGCGCTCGGCAATCTCTTGAGCGGCTTCGCGTCCGGCTATGGCGCGATGCTGGCGGGACGCATCATCACTGGCGTGGCGCACGGCGTCTTTTTCTCCATCGGCGCCACAATCGCGATGTCGTTGGTGGAACGGTCACGCGGGGCCCGTGCCGTCGCACTGATGTTCGCCGGCCTCACCGTCGCCATGGTGGTTGGCGTTCCGTCAGGAACATTCATCGGCTAGCGACTTGATTGGCGCGCGCCCTTCTTTGTCATCGCCGGGCTGGGCGCGCTGGCGGCGACGTTTCTGCACATTTTGCTGCCGCGCCAGATTTCCTTTGAGCCGTCGGCGGGCTTGCTCTCTCAGTTCAGGCTGTTGCAACAACCCGAGTTGCTCACGCTCTATGCCATCGCGGCGCTAGGATACGGCGGATCGTTCGCGGTCTTCACCTTTCTGTCGCCGCTCATGACCACAGTCACGCATGTGTCCGAGACGAGCGTGAGCCTGGCGCTGATGGTATTCGGCGCCGCCGCGGTGGTGGGCAATCTGGTCGGCGGACAATTGGGGGACGCGCTCGGGACGCGGCGTGGCCTCGCCTTTGCGCTCATCGGCCTTCTATTGGCGCTTGCGGCGCTGCCTTATACTGCGCCGCACGCCGGCGTGATGTTCGTCAATATCTTCTTCTGGTCGGTCTTCTGCTTCTGCACCGGACCGATCGTACAGGCAGGCGTGATTGCTGTGGCGGAGAAAGAGGCACCCGATGCGGTCGCCACCGCTTCAGGGTTTAACATCGCCGCCTTCAATCTAGGCATTGCTGGCGCTTCGGCTTTGGGCGGAGTGATCCTCGCCGGGCCGGGCGTGATGGTGACGCCGTTTGCAGCTATCGCCGCCGCCGCAACCGCTCTCGCCATCACCCCATTCGTTGGTGCTGTCGGCATGGCTGAAAGCGCGCCTGCTCTTCTGCCGATCAAGGGAAAGGAAATCGTATGAAAGCTTGGGTAGTCCGCGCGCCCGGTGGGTTCGACCGCCTGGAAATCGTCGAGCGCGATGATCCCGGCGTCCCTGCCCCGGGTGAGATCCGTGTCGCGATCCACGCCACCTCGCTCAATTTCCACGATCTGCTCGTTGCCAATGGCGGCATTCCGGCCGCCGACGGCCGCGTGCTGATGGCTGACGGTGCGGGTGTCGTCGATGCGGTCGGCTTGGGTGTCACCGAATTCGCGCCCGGCGATCACGCTGTGTCGACCTTCTTCCCGCACTGGCCGGCAGGCGCGCCGTTCGATGCGGTCGGGAATTTCGCGGGCACACCGGGTGACGGCATCGACGGTATGGCAACAACCCATGTCGTGCGCGCCGCCACCGCCTTCACC
>NZ_JALBGW010000279.1:0-3372 GCF_023006485.1 Neorhizobium sp. BETTINA12A | reverse complement strand
CGCTCGGCTGCCTGACGGCGCTCGTCGTCCTTTTCGGCCTGCTGCCGGAGCCGCTGCTCGATCTGGCCCAGACGGCGGCGGAGGGGCTCGGCGAACCGGCGGCCTATATCCATTCGGTCTTCCCGGGAGGGACAGCACGATGATCACCTATATCCTGTCTCTGGTATTTGCCGTCGTCTGGGTCACTGTAACCGGCAGCGCGACGCTGCAAAACCTGATCTTCGGTTTTGTGCTGTCGACGCTGGCGCTCTGGATCGTCCGCGACGAGATGGGCGCCCGCGGCTATTGGCGGCGGCTCGGCCGCATCCTGTCGCTGCTCGCCCTGTTCCTGAAGGAGCTGGCGCTGTCTGCCTGGAAAGTGGCGGTGCTGGTGATGAGCCCGCGCATGGACCTCAAGCCCGGCATCTTCGCCTTTCCGCTGACCGTCACCCGCGATTTCGAGATCACCCTGCTTGCCAACCTCATCACGCTGACGCCGGGCACGCTGTCGGTCGATGTCTCCGAGGACCGCAAGACGCTGTTCGTCCACGCGATCGACTGTTCCGATGTCGAGGCCACGAAACGGGATATCGCCAACGGCTTCGAGCGCAAGATCATGGAGGCGTTCCGATGACGACGGCTGAAATGATCCTCTCCTATGCGGTCTGGCTGGCGCTCGTGGTGCTCTGCGTCTCCTTCCTGCTCACCGTCTGGCGGGTGATCAGGGGGCCGACGCTTCCAGACCGGGTCGTGGCGCTCGACATGCTGACCGGCATCGTCATCGGCTTCATCGCCCTGATCGCCATCCGCACTGGCTTCACGCTCTATATCGATATCGCCATCTCGCTCGGCCTGGTCGGGTTCCTGGCGACCGTCGCCTTCGCACGCTTCATCCTGTCGCGCGGCGGTCGGGAAACGCCGAAGCCGGACATGATGAAGACATTCACGGCATCGGTGCCCGAACCGCGCCGTAAATCTGCAACAAGGCGCCCGCCCGGCACCGGACCGGCCGTCAGGCGGAAGGCAAAGAAATGATGGATATCCTGCTGGCCACGATAACCGCCCTTCTGATGCTTGGCGGCGCCGGGTTCGCACTGGTGGCGGCAATCGGCCTCAATCGGTTGCCGGATCTCTATACCCGGATGCACGCGGCATCGAAGGCCGGCACGGTTGGCTCCGGGCTGCTGCTGCTGGCGGTCGGCGTCCATGCGGGCGATCTGCCGACATTTGCAAGAGCCCTTGCAGGCTTCTTCTTCTTCGTGCTGACCGCGCCGATTTCGGCGCATCTACTCGCTATGGCAGCACATAAGATCGGATATCCACTTTACGCTGAGTCAGTCCGGGATGAAATGAAGGATTACGATAAGCGAATATAATCCCGTCGAGGACGAGTTATAACCCTGTCTTGACTGAGCAAATGCTCATCTATTCATCAGTAAAGCTGACGTGGGAGCGATATAGGCCGCAGAAAGGCTGGTAACTCGCGAAAATCGCACTTGGAGATAAAGCGAAGCAGTGGTACTTCGTTACAAGTAGAGTGCAGATGTTGTTTCAGATTAGGCGTTCCCTCGTCAATTCGGTGAAGTCGACAAGTTCTTTGGATTGAGGAACGATAAACGTCGATCACGGACCTGGGCAAGCTTTAATCGAACGCAATATCCGGTGCGAACCGTTTTCTTTTCCGCATGGAGCTTAGGGGTAGGCTTCGGTCGCAAGACGGCGGTCGGGCAATGGTTTCGCTCCGAGAAGCTCTACGAACGGGCAGGTGTCGCGGAGGTCGCGGGGCCAGCCAGTCACTTAAACAGGAGACAGGAAATGACAGACATCGCATTGGGCAAAAGCCCCGATCTGCTGGTGGAGTTGACCGCAGATATTGTGGCGGCCTATGTGAGCAACCATGTGGTGCCCGTCAGCGATCTTTCGAACTTGATCGCAGACGTGCATACGGCGTTGAGCAACACCTCTTCGCCGGCACCGGTTGTAGCGGCCATTGAAAAGCCGAAGCCTCCGGTTCCGATCAAGAAATCGATCGAAGACGACTATCTCATCTGCTTGGAGGACGGGCAGAAGTTCAAGTCGCTGAAGCGGCATCTGATGACCCATTACAACATGACGCCGGAAGAATATCGCGAGAAGTGGGGCCTGCCGGCCGACTATCCGATGGTAGCGCCCGCCTATGCGGAAGCCCGTTCCAGGCTCGCCAAGGAAATGGGTCTCGGCCAGCGCCGCAAGCGCGGCAAGGTCTGAGCCGGGCCAACGCCCGGCAAAGGCACCGGGAGGATTTGAAACCATCCCGATGAGGACCGATCGCGCCAGCGACCGGCGGGTGATTTCGGCATCAAACACAGATGCGGATAAAGAGCCGGGCGACCGTACGCCCGGTTTTTCCTTTTTAGCGACCTGGTCACGGGCAAGATGTGAGGAAAAAAATCCCATTATCTTTCCATGACTTGCGGAAATCATCAACGATTTCAGCTGATAATTGCGGAGGGGCGGTTTTCAGCGTCCCCGCTTTTGCTCTAGGGTGTATGAATTAATTCCTATTTATTGAGGAGTTGTCATGCCTTTCGAGCGATATTCCGAGCCTTCCGCCCCGCCGTCCTCGGCGCGATTTTCCCCGCCAGTGCCAATGGATGCGACTGCCGGTACGCCGCGGCTTCCCGCCAGCCTGCCGCTCAGGAGCGTCTGCCGCATCGTCCGTCAGATGGTCTGCGAACTGGTCCAGCTCTTCGGCGACCGGGTGGTGCTGCGCCGCGACCGGCGCCGGCTATCCTGCCATGTGCGCCAGATCGCCATGTATGTCTGCCATGTAGCGCTCCAGATTTCGATGAGCGACATCGGCGAAGCGTTCGGCCGCGACCGCACCACCGTCGGCCATGCCTGCCACGTGGTGGAAGATCGCCGCGACGACCTGGCCTTCGACGAGTTCATCTCGGCGGTCGAACGCATCGTCACCGCCGTTTTCGGCCTCTCGGAGGTGGTAGCCCATGACTGATGCGATCGGAAAGCCCATGACCGGCAAGGCAGATATTCCAGACCTCAAACGGCATCTCCTGCGCCTGATCCGCCAGCTTGCCCGCGGCGAATGCACGATCGAGACCGGGGAGGGTGCCGAAGTCCGCCTCACCGGAGCCGAGGAGCGGCTTTATCCGCAGGCGGTAATCGCCAGAGCCCGTTCGCTCGGGCTGGTGCAGCTTTCCGAAAGCGGGCGTATCGCCGCAAGTGTCGAGGCGCCCAGCTTCCTGCGCCGGGCGCTGGTGATGGGCGAGGAGGCCTTTGTCGAGCAGCATGGCGAGATCGTCGTGACCTCCGCCGAGATCGACGGCGCCCGACAGCCGGTGCGCCGCAACCTGGCCGAATCGCCGCTCGGCACGATCGCCCGGATGAAGGATC
>NZ_JALBGW010000278.1:0-3384 GCF_023006485.1 Neorhizobium sp. BETTINA12A | reverse complement strand
GGCTTGGTCAGCTGCGCATCGCGCTCGCGCGCCGCAACCAGCGCCCGCGGGTCCGGTCCGGGAAGGTTCTGCAGCAGGACACGGAAATCGTCGAAAGGCAGGCCGCTCACGCTCATGGAAAGTCTCTCTTGTGTCTCGGTCTCATCTCGCGGCGGGAAAACTTGTCTTTTCCCGTAAATCGCGCTTGTGTGCGCAAACTCATAGTCGGGTCGGATCGGAGGAACAACTGCCAAACGCAACGGAATTCATCGCGGACCTCGCCCGCTCGGTCGGGTTCCTCAGCCGTCTGCCGGTGCCGGACCGTTTCTTCCGCGGCCATGACGGCACGATCTCGCGGGCGGTGCGGGCCTTTCCCGTCGCGGGGCTGGTCATCGCGGTCCTGCCGGCGCTCGTTCTTCTCCTCCTGCAATCCGGCGATCCGCTGCTTGTCAGCCTGATCGCGCTTGCATTGCTGACGCTTGTGACCGGCGCGCTCCACGAGGACGGCCTTGCCGACACGGCGGACGGTCTCGGTGGAGGGCGGGACAAAGACCACGCGCTCCTGATCATGAAGGATAGCCGCATCGGCGCCTATGGCGTCGTGGCGCTGGTCCTGTCTTTCGGCCTGCGGGCCTCGGCGCTTTCCGCACTGTTCCGCGACGATGCTGTTACCGCGGCGCTCGCCGTGCTTGCCGTTGCAGCCGTCAGCCGCGCGATCCTGGTCGCCCATTGGCGCGCCTTGCCATCAGCCCGGGAAAATGGTGTCGCGGCCGGCGCCGGATTTCCGGAGGATGGCGCTCGCAATATCGCGCTGTTTACCGGCGCCGCCATCGCTCTTGTCCTTCTCGTTCCGGTTCTCGGTCTGCCGAAAGTGCTGCTGTCGCTGATCTTGGCGGCACTCGCCGGTTTCGGTTTCACCCGTTTCGTGCGCCAGAAACTCGGCGGACACACGGGCGATACGATCGGCGCTACTCAACAATTGAGCGAGATCGCCATCCTCGCCACTCTTGCTCTTGCCGCCTGAAACCCCGATATACTGACGCATGATTTCGCCCTGCACCCTCGTCTGTTCGATCGACCTCAAGACCGGCTATTGTTTCGGCTGCGGACGCACGCGCGAGGAGATCGCCGCCTGGATGGATTATACCGATGCGGAGCGCCGTGCGCTGATGGAAACCCTGCCCGCACGGCTTGAAACCGTCGAGCGCCGGCCGCGTCGGGAAACCCGCCGGCAGCGCATGATCCGGGAACGCGACACCGCATGAACGTGCTCACCGGCATTCTCATCGTCCTCGGCATCGGCCTGGCGCTGCTGATCTTCAACCACGATACCGGGCAGACTTTCGGCATCGACAACGACCGTTTCGGCCAGATCATCTACCTCCTGCCGATCGCCGGCCTGCTCGCTGCCGGCATTCTCGCCGGCCGGCGCGGCAATGCCGGTGAGGTGCTGCGCAATATCGCCATCTGGCTGCTGATCATCCTCGGGCTGGTCACCGCCTATCTCTATCGTGACGACGCCAGCAATGTCGCCGCAAGGGTGACTGCTGGCCTGCTGCCCGGTACCGCCGTGGTGGTGACGACCAGCGAAGGCGGCAACGAGGTGATCATCCACAAGACCCAGGGCAGCCATTTCCAGACCAATGTCAGGGTCCAGGGCAAGGTCCTGCCGATGCTAGTCGATACCGGCGCCAGCACCGTGGTTCTCTCCTATGACGATGCCCGCGCGATCGGCCTCAATCCGCAGAGCCTAAATTATTCGGTCTCGGTGATGACCGCCAACGGCCGAGCAATGGCCGCGGGGGTGCGGCTGGACGAAATCGCCATCGGCCCGATCGTGCGGAAAAACGTCCGGGCGATGGTTGCGGAAGACGGAAGGCTCGGCGAGAGCCTGCTCGGCATGAGCTTCCTCTCCACCCTAGGCTCCCTGCAGATGCAGACCGACGAGCTGAGATTGCGGGACTGAGGTCAGCCGAAATCCTGGATGGCTACGCCATCGCCCTTGCTGCGGAAATGACTCGGCGGCGTGCCGATGATGCGCTTGAAGGCGCGGCTGAAGGAGGCTTCGGCATCGTAGCCTAGCCGTTCGGCGACGGTCGCCACCCGTTCGCCGTCGCGCAGCCATTGACGGGCCTGGTGCATGCGCACCCGTGCGACGTAGCGGGCCGGAGTTTCGCCGACGACGCGAAGAAACCGTTCGGCAAAACCCGATCGCGACGCCCCCATCAGCCTCGCCAGCGCCGCCACGGTCCAGTCACGGTCGGGCTGGAGATGGATGGCGGCGAGCACGCGGCCGACCTCCGGATTGCGCACGGCCGCAATCCAGCCGGTCGTATCGCCGCAACCGTGTTCGACCCAGGTGCGGATCAGCGTCGCGGTCAGCACGTCGGCGAGTCTTGCGAGAATGCCGCCGGCGCCGACCCGGTCCATGTCCACCTCGCGCGCCATGGCGTCGAGAAGATGCGGGATCGACGGCTCGTTCCTGGCAAGATCGCTGGTCAGCATCGCCTCCGGCATCAGTTGCAGCAGCGGATGCAGCTTGTCGATGTTGAAGCGCATCGAGGCCGTCAGCGCCACGGTGCCGCCGCAGGCATCGGCGCATTGCACGTCGAACACGCCCTGGCAGACCTCCTTGCGGCCGAACCGGCCGAAAGGCAGCGGCGGAATTCCGGGGGCGCTTGCCAGCACATGTCCATCGCCACGCGGCAGTAGCGCCGCATCTCCAGGCCGCAATTCCAGCCATTCGCCAGAGGGCGTCTGCAGCCATGCGGAGCCGGACGAAATGAAATGGAACCGCGCCGCCTCCTGCGCCGGAAACGATGTCGCCCAGGGCTCGGGAAGCCGGCAGCGGCCGTATTCGACACCGTCGAGCCGCAGGCCCCGCAGCATCTCGGTCAGAGGATCGGAGGGATCTATCGATGGCTCTTTGGACGAATGGTCAAGCATATCGGATTTTCTAGCATGGAAACTACAGACTGTCACGCCTAAGTCTAATCTATCCCCCGGCACGGCCTTCCGTGCCACCTCCCAAGACAGGACATGACTATGACTAACAGCATTTTTGAAGAGGACGATGTCGTGCGCGACACGTCGTCCCCGAACACATCGGCCAAGGCCCGGTGGGACGCGGTCATCGCGCTCACCCTCGGCGTCTTCGGCCTCGTGACGGCAGAGTTCCTGCCGGCGAGCCTGCTCACCCCGATCTCCGCCGATCTCGGCATCAGTTCCGGCGTTGCGGGCCAGACCGTGACGGTGACGGCGGTCATCGCAGCTTTTGCCGGCCCAGGCGTCGTCATCGGCACCCGCAGCTTCAACCGGCGCTGGACGCTGTTCGGGCTGACCGCCCTGCTCATCCTCTCCTGCGCGCTGGCGGCCCTTGCCAACGGCCTGACCCTGCTCCTCGTG
>NZ_JALBGW010000277.1:0-3449 GCF_023006485.1 Neorhizobium sp. BETTINA12A | reverse complement strand
GCCGTGGCCGTGTCCCGGTCGCCGCTCCCGCCAAGGTTCCTGCCCGCCCGAAGACCGAAGACGAACGCCGCCGCGGCAAGCTGACGGTGACCACGGTCAGCACGGACGAAGACGGCAATGCCCGTGGCCGTTCGATGGCCGCGACCCGCCGCCGGCAGGAGAAGTTCCGCCGCAGCCAGATGCAGGAAACGCGCGAAAAGGTCATGCGCGAAGTCATCCTGCCTGAAACCATCACCATTCAGGAACTGTCGCAGCGCATGTCCGAACGCGCCGTCGACGTCATCAAGTACCTGATGAAGGAAGGCCAGATGATGAAGCCGGGCGACGTCATCGACGCCGACCTCGCCGAAATCATCGCCGGCGAATTCGGCCATACCGTCAAGCGTGTTTCCGAGTCCGACGTCGAAGAAGGCATCTTCAACGTTGCCGACGACGAAGGCGAAATGGTTTCGCGCCCGCCGGTCGTCACCATCATGGGCCACGTCGACCACGGCAAGACCTCGCTGCTCGACGCCATCCGCCATGCCAATGTGGTCTCCGGCGAAGCCGGCGGCATCACCCAGCATATCGGCGCCTATCAGGTGGAACACAACGGCCAGAAGATCACCTTCATCGATACCCCCGGCCACGCCGCCTTCACGGCCATGCGTGCCCGTGGTGCCCAGGCGACGGATATCGCCATCCTGGTGGTTGCAGCCGACGACAGCGTGATGCCGCAGACGATCGAATCCATCGCCCATGCCAAGGCAGCGGGTGTTCCGATCATCGTGGCGATCAACAAGATCGACAAGCACGAAGCCAACCCGGACAAGGTTCGCCAGCAGCTTCTGCAGCACGAAGTGTTCGTGGAATCGCTCGGCGGTGAAGTGCTCGACGTCGAAGTGTCGGCCAAGAACAAGGTCAATCTCGACAAGCTGCTCGAAGCCATCCTGCTGCAGGCCGAAATCCTCGACCTCAAGGCTGATCCGAGCCGGACGGCCGAAGGCATCGTCATCGAAGCCCAGCTCGACCGTGGCCGCGGCGCGGTTGCGACCGTGCTCGTCCAGAAGGGCACGCTGAAACCGGGCCAGATCATCGTCGCCGGCGATCAGTGGGGTCGCGTTCGCGCGCTCGTCAACGACAAGGGCGACCATGTGAAGGAAGCCGGTCCGGCCATGCCGGTCGAGGTGCTCGGTCTTTCTGCCACTCCGGCCGCCGGCGACAGGTTCGCCGTGGTCGAGAGCGAAAGCCGTGCCCGCGAGATTTCCGAATATCGCCAGCGGCTTGCCCGCGACAAGGCGGCTGCCCGCCAGTCCGGCCAGCGCGGTTCGCTCGAACAGATGATGAGCCAGCTCCAGAATACCGGCTTGAAGGAATTCCCGCTGGTCATCAAGGGTGACGTGCAGGGTTCGATCGAAGCGATCATCGGCGCACTGGACAAACTCGGCACCGACGAAGTCCGTGCCCGCATCGTTCATTCGGGTGCCGGCGGCATCACCGAATCGGATATCTCGCTTGCCGAGGCATCCAATGCGGCGATCATCGGCTTCAATGTCCGCGCCAACCCGCAGGCACGAACAGCCGCTGAACGCGAAGGTCTCGAGATCCGCTACTACAACATCATCTACGATCTGGTGGATGACGTGAAGCAGGCGATGTCGGGCCTCCTGTCTCCGGAACGCCGCGAAACCTTCATCGGCAATGCCGAGATTCTTGAAGTGTTCAACATCACCAAGGTCGGCAAGGTCGCCGGTTGCCGTGTCGTCGAGGGCAAGGTCGAGCGTGGAGCGGGCGTCCGCCTTATCCGCGACAACGTCGTTGTCCACGAAGGCAAGCTCAAGACGCTCAAGCGCTTCAAGGACGAAGTCAGCGAAGTGCCGATGGGCCAGGAATGCGGCATGGCGTTCGAGAATTACGAAGACATGCGCGCAGGCGACGTCATCGAATGCTTCCGCGTGGAGCATATCACGCGCTCGCTGTGACCTCCGGCGAACAGCCCGAACAATTAAAGGAGCCGCCCGTGACCTTCACGGGCGGCTCTTGGCATTTTGGGTATTCGGTTTCTCGTGAGGAACTGGCTGCGGGGACTGAATCTCTCAATCCATGGCCCCAAGGGGGCCGGCCTCGATATGGCAAAAATTTTCAGCTTCAACCCGAGAGCTCGCGACGGTAAGCATCTACCCTATATCCGCATTTTCAGTTTCCGAGGAGGACAACATGCCGATTTCATTCGACCTGACGGGCAAGACGGCGATCGTTACCGGCGCCAATACGGGCCTTGGCCAGGCGATATCCGTGGCGCTGGCGCAGGCCGGCGCTGACGTGGCGCTGGTCGGACGCTCCTCCATGGCCGAGACGGAAGCCGCAGTCAGCGCGGCGGGTGGGCGCAGTCTGTCGATCCAGGCGGACCTTTCGACGCTCGAGCCGGTTGATCGGGTCATCAGCGAAACGGTCGCATGGACGGGGCGTGCCGATATCCTCGTCAACAATGCCGGGATCATCCGCCGGGCCGATGCGATCGATTTCACCGAGGCCGACTGGGACGCGGTGATGGACGTCAACCTGAAGACCGTGTTCTTCCTCTCCCAGGCGTTTGCACGCCGGCTGATCACCGAGGGCAAGGCCGGCAAGATCGTCAACATCGCCTCGCTGCTCTCCTTCCAGGGCGGCATCCGCATCCCTTCCTATACCGCCTCGAAGAGCGGTCTCGCCGGCCTGACCCGATTGCTCGCCTGCGAATGGGCTGGCAAGGGCATCAACGTCAACGCCATTGCGCCGGGTTATTTCTCGACCAACAATACCGAGGCACTGCGTAACGACCCGGATCGCAACGCGGCAATCCTCAGCCGTATTCCGGCTGGACACTGGGGCCAGCCGGAAGAGCTCGGCGGAGCCGCCGTATTCCTCGCCTCGCCGGCCTCCGACTATATCCATGGCATCGTACTGCCGGTCGACGGCGGCTGGCTGGCGCGGTAGGCGTCCGTCAGCCAATTTTCCGGCACAGGGAATGCCGATCCAGCGCAAATGGGGTAATGATCCCGTCCCGCATTAATGTGATCGGCATTCTCAAGATTTATTAGTTGCCATTTCTACTCATGTTTATTATCCGGTAGCTGCAACATCGCGAACCCGGCGGCAGTGGCCGGCGGCGTTCGGATGCCCGTTTCCGTCATCGTCGACCTGGCGCTCCGGCGCTGTCCGCGATGACGAACAGTCCGGAGTATCGCCTGCCATGACCGCTGCCCTGAAGCCCGCCTTTTCGATGCGCCAACCGATGAGGAGCCGGTTTTCGATGGCTCTCGCGGCACTGGCAATGACGGCTTCGACGGTGATGGCACAGACGCCTGCTCCGGATGCGCCGACGCAAGCGCCGCAGGCGACCTCCCCTTCCGGTGCACACCCGACGCAGGCGGCTCCCGCTCCCGCCACGCAGGCAGCGCCTACAACCTCCCGCGCAGCTCCGAGCTAGC
>NZ_JALBGW010000276.1:0-3450 GCF_023006485.1 Neorhizobium sp. BETTINA12A | reverse complement strand
CGAAGCTCGCTTCCGCCCGGAGGCCGCGCGCCTTTTTTCGAGCGACGATATCGCCGTGATCGGCCCCGGCATCACCTTCGGGGGCGAGGTCGCCGCCGTCAGCTATCCCGGCGGCCATTGGCGTCATGTCGTCAAACTCGGCGATCACGAGATCATGGCCGATGCCGAGCGTGCCTTCGAGCCGGGCGCCCGCGTCGCCGTGTTCGTGCCGGCTGAGGCGCTCTTTCTGTTCGGTTCGCCGGAGGCTGCTTCGGCCTCCCCTATTTCCCGGGCGCCATCCGGGAAAGTCCACGCCTGACCTTTCGATACCTCTGCCTTTTCAACTCACGGAGAAGCACTCATGAACAAGATGTCCTACGCAGCCTTCGCCGTCGCTTTCGCAGCCCTTCCGGTTCATGCCGAAGAGCTGACGGTTGCGACCGCCGGCGACCAGAACATGGTCGATTACATCAACCAGTATCTCGGACCGCTTTTCGAGAAGACCTATCCGGGCAACACGGTTCGCGCCGTCGGCACCGGCCCCGGCGATGCCGGTTCGCAGAAGATCCTGGAGCGTTTCGACGCTCAGTCTGCCGCCAAGTCCGATAAGTGGGACGTCGATGTTGCCGTCGTGCACGAAAAATTCGTCGGCCCGATGGTGACCAAGAGCTATCTCGACAAGTATCGCGGCGACATCGACACCGGCAAGCTCGTGTCGCGCGACAACGCCAAGATGGCGCTCGGCACCAATGTCGACGGTTATGTCATGCCGATGTTCAACAGCCAGACCGCGATCGCCTACAACCCTGCGCTCGTTCCGAACCCGCCGAAGTCCTATGCGGAACTCGCAGACTGGGCCAAGGCCCATCCGAAGCAATTCGGTTATAACGGCATCAAGGGCGGCGCTTCCGGCGTCTCGTTCGTCATGGGCTGGATTTACGCCTTCGGTGGCGGCGATGCCAACACCCTGATGAACGGCCCGTTCAAGGAAGAAGAAACCAAGAAGTGGGATGCGGCCTTCAAGAGCCTCGCCGACTTCACCACCAATGCAACGCTGACGCCCGGCAACGCCGGTACGCTCGACCTGCTGTCGCGCGGCGAAATCGCCATGGGCCCGGTCTGGGTCGACATGTTCTACTCCTGGCAGGCCAACGGCCAGTTGCCGCCGACCATGAAGCTGGTTCTGCCGGCTCCGGGCATGCCGGGCCAGCCTATGCATTACGTCCTGCCGGAAAAGGCTGCCCACAAGGCGCTGGCCGAGAAGTTCATTGCGCTCGCCACCAGCCCCAAGGTCCAGGCCGAAGGCATCGTCAAGCGCTTCAACTGGTATCCGGGCATCGATGCGGACAAGGTGAAGGTCGAACTCGACGACGCCACCTGGAACAAGCTGTTCGTCGACATCTCGCCGGCCGACCTTGCCGCCAAGGGCAAGCCCTTCCCGATCGCGCCCTACAACACCGCGATCCTCGAAGCTTATGAGAAGTCCGTGAAGTAAACAGTCAGCGTCTGCCCCTCATCCGCCTGCCGGCACCTTCTCCCCGCTCGCGGGGAGAAGGACCAATGCCGCGCCCTCTCCGCCCGATTGACGGTCGGGTGGGGCACGTTCCCTCTCCCCGCATGCGGGGAGAGGGTTAGGGTGAGGGGCAAACTTCAGCGAGCGTGAACCCCATGCCAAAACGCCTCCTCGGTCTCCTTCTCGTGCTGCCGGCACTCGCGGTGATCGCCTTTCTCTTCATCCTGCCGCTGATCATGTCGGCGGTCGGCGCCTTCCAGGTGGAGGGGGCATTCGGCTGGGGCAATTTCACCAAGACCTTCGACCTCTATACCAAGGACATCATCTTCACCGTCGTGATCGTCAGCCTGTCGACGGTGCTGATCGGCATCGCCTCGATCGCGATCGGTGGTTATCTGACGCTCGGCGAACATCCGGTCGCGGTCGCCATCCTGCGCTGGCTCTATCGCTGGCCGATGTTCATTCCCTTCATCGTCGTCGGCCAGATTCTCCGCACGTTCCTCTCCAAGAACGGCATGATGAACAACACCTTCATCAATCTCGGCCTGCTGACGCCGCTCGATGCGGTGAGTTTTCTCGATTGGCGCGGCATCGTCATCGCCTTCGTCTGGAAGCAGACGCCGTTCGTGGCGCTGCTCGTCGCCGGCGCCATGGCCTCCATCAACCGCGACACGATCGAGGCGGCCCGCAATCTCGGTGCCTCACGGCTGCGCCTGCTGCTCGAAATCGTCGTGCCGCAGGTGGCGATGACGCTGACGGTCGGCCTCATCCTTTCCTTCGTCACCATGATGTCGGTTCTCTCGGTGCCGCTGATGATCAACGCCCAGTCGCCGACCATGCTGACCGCCGATATCGCCTTCCGGGTCAATTCCTACGGGGATTACGGCGTCGCCAATGCACTTGGCCTGATCTCGCTCGTGCTCGCCGCCTCCGTTGCATGGATCTACCTGCGCGCCAGCCTCAAGGAGCGCGCATGACAGCCGCCCATAATCCCGCCGCCCGCAATCCTCTCGCCGCCCTCTGGTGGGTGCCGCGCGGCATCATCTTCGGGTTGATGGCCTTCTTCATCTTCGGGCCGCTGTTCAACCTGCTGATCTGGACGGTGGCTGAGAAGTGGTATTTCCCCTACAGCCTGCCGCTGGAATACGGCTTCAGTTCCTGGGCAAAAGTGTTCGCGCCGCGCGGCGGCGCGATGGAATCGCTCACCAATTCGCTGATCGTGGCGTTGCTCACCGTCGTCGTCTCGCTGTTGCTGGCGATCCCTGCCGGCTACGCGCTGGCGCGGCTGAAACTGCCGTTTCGCGGCCTCATCCTGCTCGCCTTTCTCATACCGCAGGCCTTTCCGAACCTGACGGTCTATGTGAACATCGCCCGCATATTCTACGAGATCAGGCTCAACGGCACCATTCCGGGTGTCGTGCTGGTCCACGTCTCGCACGGCCTCGTTTATGCGGTGTGGATCGCGACGGCCGCCTTTTCGGCGATCGATGCGGAACTCGAACAGGCGGCCCGCAATATCGGCGCCGGAGCCTTCCGGGCGTTCCTCGACGTGACCCTGCCGCTGGCGGCCCCCGGCCTGATGGCGAGCGCCATCTTCGTTTTCCTGGAATCGCTCGACGAATTCACCGGCAGCTATTTCGTCGGCGCGCCGGATGTGAACATGCTGCCGCTCTTGCTCTACACGACCGCCGCCGGCGGAAATTATCAGATCGCATCGATCACCGCCCTCTTGCTGCTCGTTCCCTCTCTGGTGTTCATGTTGATCGTCGAGCGATTCCTGAAGGCGGACGTCCTTTCGCGCGTGGGGCATTGAGGAAAGCATGAAGGACGAAAAACGGATGCGCTTTGTCAGCGCCGAACAGGTCGCCCGCCTTGCCGGCGTCTCCCGCTCGGCCGTTTCCCGCACGTTTACGCCGGGCGCCAGCGTCGCGCCGGCAACGCGGGAAAAGGTGCTGCGG
>NZ_JALBGW010000275.1:0-3540 GCF_023006485.1 Neorhizobium sp. BETTINA12A | reverse complement strand
GGAACTCGGTGGCAACAATGCCGCGATCGTCGCCCCGACCGCCGATCTCGACCTGACGCTCCGCGGTGTCGCATTCGCCGCCATGGGCACGGCCGGCCAGCGCTGCACTTCGCTGCGCCGCCTCTTCGTGCATGACAGCGTCTACGAAACGCTGGTGCCGCGCCTCGCCAAGGCCTACCAGTCCGTGACGATCGGCAGCCCGCTCGAAAACGGCAACCTCGTCGGCCCGCTGATCGACAAGGCCGCTTACGACAAGATGCAGAAGGCGCTGGAAGCCGCCAGGGCCGAAGGCGGCAAGGTGACCGGCGGTGAACGTGTCCACCAGAACGAGGCGGCCGACGCTTATTACGTCCGCCCCGCGATCGTCGAAATGCCGGCCCAGTCCGGGCCGGTCAAGGACGAGACCTTCGCTCCGATCCTCTACGTGATGAAATATTCGAGCTTCGACGAAGCGCTCCACCTGCACAATGACGTGCCGCAGGGCCTTTCCTCCTCAATCTTCACCAACGACATGCGCGAGGCGGAAACCTTCGTCTCCGCCCGCGGCTCGGATTGCGGCATCGCCAACGTCAATATCGGCCCTTCGGGCGCCGAAATCGGCGGCGCGTTCGGCGGCGAGAAGGAAACCGGCGGCGGCCGCGAATCCGGCTCCGACGCATGGCGCGTCTATATGCGCCGCGCCACCAACACGCTGAACTACGGCCGCACCCTGCCGCTCGCGCAGGGCGTCAAGTTCGACATCGAGTAAACGATGGCGAATAGTCTGAACCTGTTGACCGATATCGAAGGCGTGGCCATCGGCCATGCCACCGATCTTGCCCTGGGTTCGGGCGTCACGGCAATCGTGTTCGACGAACCGGCGATCGCCTCCGGCTCGGTGCTCGGCGGCGCCCCGGGCGGGCGCGATACCGCCCTGCTCGATCCGTCGATGACCGTGCAAACGGTCGATGCCTTCGTGCTGTCCGGTGGTTCCGCCTTCGGACTGGATGCGGCAGGCGGCGTGCAATCCGGCCTGCGCGAAACGGGTCGCGGTTTCCGGGTCGGCAGCGTCCGCGTGCCGATCGTGCCACAGGCGATCCTGATGGACCTGCTGAACGGCGGCGACAAGGACTGGGGCTTGCATTCGCCCTATCGCGACATGGGTTACGAAGCCTTCCGGACCGCCACCAAGGGTGAGTTCGGGCTCGGAACCATCGGCGCCGGAACAGGCGCGACGACGGCGACGTTCAAGGGCGGCATCGGTTCGGCGAGCGCCCGGACTTCGACGGGCCATACGGTCGCGGCACTGGTTGCCGCCAATGCCCTGGGCTCGGCGACGATAGGCGAAGGCCCGCATTTCTGGGCCGCTCCCTTTGAAGAAGACAATGAATTCGGCGGCCTTGGGCTGCCTCCGACCTTCGACAATCGCATGCGCCTCAAGGGCCGCAACGTGACCTCGACGACGATAGGCGTCATCGTCACCGATGCCGTGCTGACCAAGGCACAGGCGCACCGGCTTTCCATCCTCGCCCATGACGGCCTCGCCCGCGCGATCCTGCCGGCGCATCTGCCCTTCGACGGCGACACGATCTTTTCGGCGGCGACCGGGGCGAAACCTTTAAGCGACCCCTCGGATTTCATGGAAATCTGCCATCTGGCGACGCTGGTAACCGCCCGTGCCGTGGCCCGCGGCGTCTACGAGGCGACTGCTTTGCCCGTTGCCAACGCCCAGGTCGCGTGGCGCGACAAATTCACTTCGTCGGCTAAATAGTTTTCAAGGCTTCTTGGAGCCGCGGCCAGTCGCGCTCGCATGGAAGGCCGATCCTCAGATCATTGGGCCGTTCCTCGAACCGGCGCACCAGAATGCCCCGTTCTCCAAGATGCCGGAAAACCGCCTGCGCACGCGCATCCCGGATGAAGCGGAACAGCGACGTCCCACCCGTAACAGGTATTCCCGCAGCACCGAGCAGGGCATCCAGCCGCGCCGCATCCTCTCCAAGCCTCAGCCGCGTCGCGTCCTGCCATCCGACATCGGCGAGCGCCTCGTTCGCCACGTGCAATGCCGGACCGGACACCGCCCAGGGACCCAGCCGGTTCTCGATTTTCGCCACGGTTTCCGGATGCGAAATCACGAAGCCGAGCCGCAGGCCGGCCATGCCGTAGAATTTGCCGAAGGAGCGCAGCACGACGAGCCCGTCGGCATCCACCGCGTCGGTGACGCTCGATGCTTCCGAGACGTCCATGAACGCTTCGTCGACGACCAGCAGCCCGCCCTTCGCGCGCATGACTGCAGCGAGCGCCAAAAGGTCGGCGCGCGGGATGATCCGTCCGGTCGGGTTGTTGGGATTGACGATGACGGCGAGGTCCGCTTCCGTCAGCCGATCCAGATCGTCGGTTTCGCTGACCTCGAAGCCGGAAAGCCGCGCCGCGCGGGCATGCTCCGCATAGGTGGGCGAAAGAACCGCGGCACGGCCTTTCCGGGCAATCAGATCGGCGACCATCGGCAGCAGGATTTGCGTCCCCGGCCCCGCCGCGACATGTGCCGCCGATGGCGCGCCGTAGGCAGCCGCGGCAAGGACCTTCAGCCTTTCCGCCGATGCGACGTCGGGCAGTCGCGCGAAAGCATTGTCGGGCAGGGACGAATGCGGATAGGAATGCGGGCTGATACCGGTGGAAAGATCGACCCAGGGGTCCGGCGCGTGGCGAAACAGCGCCCGGGCACGGGAAAGATTGCCGCCGTGCTGTATCGGATCGCCAACTTCGTCGCCAATCTCAGGGCCTGCCAACTTCATGTTCCTTCTCGCATTTTTCGCCCTGATCACGGAGCGTATCGTAGGTTATCCGGACTGGCTGTTCCGGCGCATCGGCCATCCGGTCACCTGGATCGGCGCACTGATATCCCGGCTCGACCGCGATCTGAACCGCGAAAGCGACGACTTTTCCACGCGCCAGCGAAAGGGCGTGTTTGCGCTTCTGGCGCTCCTCGGCATCACCATCCTGCTTGGTCTGGTGATCGAATACGACCTGAGAATGATCCCCCTCGGGCCGATCCTGCTGGTCCTGATCGCTGCGAGCCTGCCGGCGCAGAAGAGCCTCGAAACCCATGTCGAGGCCGTGGCCACGGCGCTGCGATACGGAGGCCTGGATGCCGGGCGGAAAGCGGTCTCGAAGATCGTCGGGCGCGATCCGGAAAAGCTCGATGAAGCCGGCGTCTGCCGCGCCGCGATCGAGAGCCTGGCCGAGAATTTTTCGGACGGCGTCGTGGCGCCGGCCTTCTGGATGGGGATAGGCGGTCTTGCGGGCGGCGTCGGCTACAAGGCGGCCAATACCGCCGACAGTATGATCGGCCACAAACTGCCGCGTTACGAAGCCTTCGGCTGGGCGGCCGCGCGGTTCGACGATCTCATCAACCTGCCCGCCTCGCGCCTGAGCGCCCTTCTCTTCGTGGTCGCAGCAGGTTTCATCGATCGCGCCTCGCCGGGCAACGCGATCCGCGCCATCAGGCGGGATGCCCGCCATCACCGGTCGCCGAACGCCGGCTGGCCGGAAGCGGCGATGGCC
>NZ_JALBGW010000274.1:0-3635 GCF_023006485.1 Neorhizobium sp. BETTINA12A | reverse complement strand
CAGGCGCTTGGCGCCGCGTTCGAACAACGAGACCTGCAGCGAGCTTTCCAGCGCCTTGATCTGATGGCTGACCGCGCCGTGGGTGACGTTGAGCTCGCGGGCCGCCGCCGAAACCGAACCGCGGCGGGCGGTCGCCTCAAAGGCGCGCAGCGGATTGAGGGGCGGCAGGCGGTTGCTCATCTTGATCCCGGACTGATCCTCGAATTGATCTTAAGTGTTAGTTTTTCTCACAGCGACTGCTAGAACAATCTCAATTGCTTTTCCACCCGCACCTGACGGATAATGATGAAAACAAGGGCGGTAAGCCCGGTGGAACAAAAATTAGGCTGCGCACAAGCGGCCGTGCAGACAGGCGAGGCGATCATGACATTCGACGCGAAAAAGCTCGGCGAATTGCGCGCAAAATATCTCGACAGCCGAGGTGGCGAGATTTTTGACCCGAAATTCAAAAAAGTCGGCGAGAAGATCTTCGACAAGGCCGGCACCCGCGTCGCGCCCTATGCGGGCATTCCCACGCTTCTCGATGCGCCCTACAGGCCGCTCGATGCGGAGAACCCCGATTTCGGCGACCTGCAGGTGGCGATGCTCGGCATGCCGATGGATCTTGGCGTCACCAACCGGCCGGGCTCGCGTTTCGGGCCTCGGGCATTGCGCACGATCGAGCGCGTCGGACCCTATAACCACGTGCTGGAGTGCGCACCGATCTATGAACTGAACGTCGCCGATATCGGCGACGTGCCCTTCCGCAGCCGCTATCGGCTGGAAATGAGCCACGACGACATCGAAAAGCGCGTGGGCCAGATCGTCGATGCCGGAGTATTGCCGCTCTCGGTCGGCGGCGACCATTCGATCACCCATCCGATCCTGAAGGCGGTCGGCAAAAAGGCACCGGTCGGCATGATCCATATCGACGCCCATTGCGACACGAGCGGCTTTTTCGACGAGACCAAGTTTCACCACGGCGGCCCGTTCCGCAACGCGGTGCTCGACGGCGTGCTCGATCCGACCCGGGTGATCCAGATCGGCATTCGCGGTGCTGCCGAATATCTCTGGGAGTTCTCCTACGAGTCCGGCATGACGGTGATCCATGCGGAGGAAGTGACCGGCCTCGGCCTGCCCGCGATCATCGAGAAGGCTAAAAAGATCGTCGGCGACGGCCCGACCTATGTCTCCTTCGACATCGACAGCCTCGATCCGAGCTTTGCGCCCGGCACCGGCACGCCGGAGATCGGCGGGCTCACCACCCGCGAAGTGCTGGAACTGATCCGCGGCCTGAAGGGCATCAACATCGTCGGCGGCGATGTGGTCGAGGTGGCGCCGCAATATGACGCGACCAACAACACCGCCCATGCAGGCGCCCAGATATTGTTCGAAATCCTGAGCCTGATGGTCTTCAGCCCTTCCGTGAAGGGCCGCGCCTGACATAAACTGCAGACAACAAGGGAACTCGCCAGCCGGCAAAGCACCGGCAGGCCCAAAAAACAAAGGAGAACATCATGCGTGACATTCTGAACGCCAAACTCGGACGCCGCGGCGTGCTCGGTGCCGGTCTCGCCGGCGCCTCCATGCTGGCCATGCCCTCTGTCCTGCGCGCCCAGGACAAGTCGCTGAAGGTCGGCGTCTATGGCGGCTTCTTCAAGGATTCGTTCGACAAGAACATCTTCCCGGACTTCACCAAGGCGACCGGCATCGCGATTGAATCCGTCGCCGAGCCGACCGGCGAAGCCTGGCTGGTTCAGCTTGAACAGGCCGCCAAGGCGGGTGCGGCCCCGGCCGACGTCTCGATGATGTCGCAGGTGGCGATGCTGAAGGGCCAGACGACCAAGCTCTGGGCGCCCCTCGACGCAGCCAAGCTGCCGAATTCCAAGAACCTCATCGACCACTTCGTCAACAAGTACCCGGACGGCAAGATCGCCGGCATCGGCGCCGTCTCCTGGTACATCACGCTGGTGACCAATACGCAGGCCTACAAGGAAGCCCCGACTTCCTGGGCTGCCCTGTGGGACAAGGCGAATGCCGACAAGCTCGGCCTCCTGGCGCTTGTCTCCAACTCCTTCCTGCTCGAAGTGACCGCGAAGACCTTCATGGGCGGCACCAAGGCGCTCGATACCGACGAAGGCATCCTCAAGGCGCTCGAAAAGCTCTCGGAAGTGAAGCCGAACGTCCGCCTCTGGTATCGCGACGAGGCGCAGTTCGAACAGGCGCTGAAGTCGGGCGAAATCCCGATGGGCCAGTATTACCACGACGTCACCGGTCTTGCCGCCTCGCAGGGCAGCCCGGTCCGCTCGACCTTCCCCAAGGAAGGCGGCATCCAGGACAGCGGCTGCTGGGCGCTGTCGCGCGCCTCGAAGAAGACCGAGGAAGCGCACACGTTCATCAACTACATGTGCCAGCCGGCCATCCAGGCGACCCTGTCGCGCAAGGTCGGCACCTCGCCGACCGTCAAGCGCGACCTGCTCGACCTCACCGCCGCCGAATTCGCCTCGGTCTCCTCCGATATCGAGCCGATCATCCCGCGTTACGATCTCTACCAGACCAAGTCCGACTTCCTGAACCAGAAGTGGACGGAGATGATCGCGGGCTGATCACAGCCTCGCGTTCCAAGGCAGCCCCTCACCCTAGCCCTCTCCCCGCTTGCGTGGAGAGGGGACGTGCCAACGCTCAAGTTTGCGATAGCCGAGACGGTGCGGCATATTCCTTCTCCCCGCGAGCGGGGAGAAGGTGGCGGCAGCCGGATGAGGGGCACTAGCCCTGCCAAGACGTACGGAGACCGAATGTCCGGATTGAACCTCAACCATGTGACGAAGCAGTTCGGCAACTTCACGGCCGTCAACGACGTGAGCCTTTCGGTTCCGGACGGCACGTTCGTCTGCCTGCTCGGGCCGTCCGGCTGCGGCAAGACCACGCTGATGCGGATGATCGCCGGCCTGGATCTTCCGACGCGCGGCTCGATCGAGCTCGGCGGCGCGGATATCACCGCGGTACCAACCCACAAGCGCGATCTCGGCATGGTCTTCCAGTCGCTGGCGCTGTTTCCGCACCTGACGGTCGGTGAGAACATCGCCTATTCGCTGCGCATCCGCGGCGTGGCCAAGGACGTCCAGAAGAAACGCGTCGACGAGCTTTTGGCGATGATCCACCTGCCCGGGTTCGCAGACCGCTCCGTGGCAAAACTTTCCGGCGGTCAGCGGCAGCGCGTGGCGATCGCCCGCGCGCTCGCCATCTCGCCAAAGCTCTTCCTGCTCGACGAACCGCTGTCGGCGCTCGATGCGAAACTACGCGAGGCGATGCAGGTGGAACTGCGCCAGCTGCAGCAGCGGCTCGGCATCACCACCATCGTCGTCACCCACGACCAGCGCGAAGCGATGACCATGGCCGACACGGTCGTCGTCATGAATGGCGGCGAGATCCGCCAGGCGGCCGCCCCGGTCGATATCTACCGCCGCCCGGCCGACAGTTTCGTCGCCGACTTCATAGGCCAGACCAACCTCCTGCCCCTGGAAGCCGACAGCGCCGGACGCGCCAGCGTGCTCGGCGAATTGGTTGAGGGCATCGCGCTCCCCGCAGGCGCTGCAAAAGGCATGCTGTCGGTGCGGCCGGAGGACGTGCAGCTCACCGCACCCGGCCACGGCGCG
>NZ_JALBGW010000273.1:0-3662 GCF_023006485.1 Neorhizobium sp. BETTINA12A | reverse complement strand
GCTCTGGCCGGCCGCCCCCGCCATCCTGCGCCGCGAAAGCGCCGGCAATTATCCGGGCGCGCTCGCCATCCTGAAATGCGTCTATGAAGGCCTGCAGCTTCCCTTCGATACCGGCCTCAAGGTCGAGCAGCGGTATTTCACCGAGATCCTGCGCACCACCGAAGCGTTTTCGATGATCCGCTCGCTGTTCGTCTCCATGCAGGAGCTCGGCAAGGGCGCCCGCCGCCCGGCAGGCCAGCCCAAGACCGAATTCTCCAAGATCGGCGTCGTCGGCGCCGGCTTCATGGGCGCCTCGATCGCCTATGTGACGGCCGCCGCCGGCATTCCCGTCACCCTCATCGACCGGGACCAGGAAGCTGCGGACAAGGGCAAGGCCCATTCCGAAAAGCTGGTGGCCGATCAGGTCGGCAAGGGCCGGATGACCAGGGAGGAGGGCGAAAAGCTTCTCGCGCTGATCACCCCAACGCCGGATTACCAGGCGCTGTCGGACGCAAGTCTCGTCGTCGAGGCGGTGTTCGAGGATCGCGCCGTCAAGAAGGCGGTCATCGAGGCGGTCGAAGCGGTCATCCCGCAAACCACCATTTTCGCCTCCAACACGTCCACCCTGCCGATCACCGGCCTTGCGGAGAATTCGAAGCGGGCCGACCAGTTCATCGGCGTGCATTTCTTCTCGCCGGTCGAAAAGATGATGCTGACCGAGGTCATCCTCGGCGAAAAATCGGGAGACAAGGCGCTCGCCGTGGCGCTCGATTTCGTCGCCGCGATCAAGAAGACCCCAATCGTCGTCAACGATACCCGCGGCTTTTATGTCAACCGCTGCGTCTTCCGGTATATCAACGAAGCCTATGACATGCTGACCGAGGGCGTGCCGGCTGTCATGATCGAAAATGCCGCAAAGATGGCCGGCATGCCGGTCGGCCCGTTGTCGCTCAACGACGAGGTCGCCGTCGATCTGTCCCAGAAGATCATGAAGGCGTCGATCGCCGACCTTGGCCCCAATGCCGTCAAGCCGGAGCACATGGCGCTGGTCGACCAGATGGTCGACGTATTCGACCGCCGCGGCCGCAAGAATTCCAAGGGCTTTTACGAATACCCCGCCAAGCCCGCCAAGAAATTCCTCTGGCCCGAGCTGAAGACCCTCTACCCGCAGAAAAAGGCCTCGGAGGTGGATGTTAGCGTCCTCAAACAGCGCCTGCTGGTGACGATCGCGCTCGAAGCCGCCCGCACCGTCGAGGAAGGCATCGTCACCGATCCGCGCGAAGCCGACGTCGGCTCCATCCTCGGCTTCGGCTTCGCCCCCTATACCGGCGGCACGCTCTCCTACATCGACGGCATGGGCGTGAAGACCTTTGTCGCGCTCTGCGAAAAGCTGGCCGCAAGTTATGGGCCGCACTTCAAGCCGACGCCGCTCTTGAAGGACATGGCGGCGAAGGGCGAGACGTTTTACGGGCGGTTTGATCCGTACGCGAAGGTGGGGGAGGCGGCTTGAGGCTGCGACAAGCATTTCAAGGACAGGCTGGACCGGGCCGTGCTGGTCGTATGGAACGGCTGCGGCATGTCTGAGAAACCAGGTACCCAATGCTCGTCGTTGACGGCTGCGTGGATACATTAGGCGCACTCTTTAGCGAAGATCGACCCCGTGCGCCTTTCGTGTCGATAGGAGGAGAAACCGTGCTCACGGCCTATCATGGTTCTCACGGTAGGTGCTTCCGGCCGCCATGTCCTGGCCGACCGGGGTCCTCATTGCCGTGTCCCACGCCGGCTCGAGAGATTATCGCTTTGCTCCAGATGTATCGATCTTCTCGGCAAGCCAGATCTTGATCAGCGACTGGTACGGGACATCACGCTTGCCAGCGGCAACCTTGATCTGTTCCAGAAGCGAGTTCGGCAGACGCAACGAGATCGACGTGGATGACGGCTTCAGGTTCGGCAATCGCACGTTGGCTGCCTTGCTCCAGTCGACATGATCAGCGGAATCATGGTGTTCCCAATAGGTCCGCTCTTCGGCTTCCGTACTGAAGTGCGGCACGGGATCAGGCTTTCTGCTCATAATAGCTCCGCTCCTTCCGGCTCATATCCCGGGCGGAAATCACCCGGATTCTCGTTTCGTTTGCCCGAAGCGTGAAGGTGATATGGAGCAACCTTCCGTCATCGGTCCGACCGAGCGCATGAATGCGCTGCTCGGTAAAGCTATGTCTCAGATCGGGTACCATCAGCAGCGGCTCGTTAAAGAACACCTGCTCAGCTTCGCTCTGGCTGACGTCGTGTTTGTCGGCACTCTTGCGGGCATTTCCTTCGTCCCACTCGAAGCCGACAATCCGTTCCCAATCGATCATTGATGTATATTGCCATAATATACGCCGGGTTCAAGGCCGCAGGAATGGTGAAGGAGGGAAATGCTTTCCAAAACCGGCCCTTCCGGCGCCGCTGCGGCTCAACCGCGGTATCAAAGTCGGCAGACCTGCTTGAATGCCACGTCGTCTCCACTGCGTCCTCGCGGCTTGCTTTTACTGACATTGAGCCTGCCTTCCTGGCGCCGGCTTCTGGCGGTTCGCAATAGGCAAGCAGCCGCCCTTTCTCATCATGTTGACCGCCGCGCCAAGGCCGGATGTCGCGCCGATCCACAACCGTCGGATCGTGATGTTGGACGGAAGGCTGGAGCCATGGGCTCCTTCCACCCAAACCGGAAGGAACTCCTGCGGCCGGGCGATGACGGCGATCTCGCCATCAAGAAGCCCGTTCTGGTTGTCCCATTCCGGCAGCGGCTGCCCACGCCAAGGTCACCCGATTTTGCCACCGCCCCCGCTTCCCGAATCCCGTTTTTCCTTCTATCGTCCCTCGCATTCATCAAGTTCAGGTTGCAGGAGGGGTCATGTTTGAAGCGGTAAAATATCGTCTGGGCGGGTTGCTGGTCCTGGTTATCGGGGCGGCTGTGGGGTGGTCGGCCATATGGCAGCCGCTTCAGCAGGCGGAGTTGGGCGCCGACAGCGTCACGTGGATGCCGCGGATCGTCGTTCTACTGGCGGTCTGCGCGGTTTTCGGTCTCTATTTTCTGTTCACCGGCAACCGCTATCCCTATCGCGATGTCGAGCGCAGCACGTTGACGACGGCGGGGTGGATCTTGTTTGCGATCACCGCCGTGGCGGCGGTCGCGGGTTTCTTCTGGATGGACATGACGTTGAAGTCGCTCGGCTACCACTGATCGCGCGCTGGGCCCCCGGTGCTTGTCATCCGGCGGCCACTCGCCAATCCTGGCAACGCAACGAGCGATAGCTTGCGATCTGGATCGGCAGTTCGCCAACCGGGAACGCCCATGGACCTTGCCACCGAAGCCCTCGCCTTCACCGATCCCGCCGAATGGGCCTCCTGGCTCTTCGCCCGCCACGCCACCTCATCCGGCGCCTGGCTGCGGATCGGCAAGAAGAACCCGAAGCGAACCCTGATCACCATCGACGAGGCGCTGGATGTGGCGCTCTGCCACGGCTGGATCGACAGCCAGCGCAAGGGCTTCGACGCCACCTCCTATCTGCAGCGTTATTCGCCGCGGCGCGCCAAAAGCCCGTGGTCGAAGCTCAATGTCGATCGGGTGGCGGCACTGACGCAGGCCGGGCGGATGCGGCCGGCGGGGCTGGCGGAAGTCGAGGCGGCCAAGGCCGACGGGC
>NZ_JALBGW010000272.1:0-3842 GCF_023006485.1 Neorhizobium sp. BETTINA12A | reverse complement strand
GCCGGCGGCGGGGCCGGACAGTGCCGTCAGCGCCGGAGCCTGGCGGATGGTGGCCGCACCGGCGACACCGCCATTCGACTGCATCAGCAGCAGCGGGGCTGTGACCTTCTCGTCCTCAAGCCGCTTTTCGAGGCGTCCCACATAGGTGGTGACGCCGGGCATGACGGTGGCGTTGAGCACGGTCGTCAGCGTCCGTTCGAATTCGCGCACGACAGGCAGAACGTCGGTCGAGGTGGTGACGGCGAGATGCGGCAGTTCTGCGCGAAGAATCTCCGCCGCGCGCTTCTCGTGGATCGGATTGGCAAACGCATGCAGCAGGCAGATGGCCACCGCCTCGACGTCCATTCCACGGATCGCCTCGGCCGCAATCCGTACGCTGTCCTCGTCCAGCGCATCGAGAACCGCACCGCCGGCAGCGATGCGCTCGTCGATCTCGACTATACGCGACGCCGGCACCGGCCGCTCCGGCTTCACCCAGGTGTAAAGGTTCGCCTTGCGGGGGATATCCTGGCGGCCGATGTTCAGCACATGGCGAAAACCCTTGGTGGTGACCAGCGCCGTGCGGGCGCCCTTGTCTTCCAGGATCATGTTGGTCGCGACCGTGGTGCCGTGCAGGACCTGGCCGAGCGAGGAGGCCTCGCGGCCGGCATCGGTCAGCGCCAGGCGGATGCCGTTCAGGAATGCCTCCGAAGGATCGGAGGGCACGCTCGGCGTCTTCGCCCGCCAGACCTTGCCGGTGGCGCGGTCGAGAAGGGCCACGTCAGTGAAGGTGCCGCCGATATCGACGGCAACGGAAAGGGACGTATCGACAAAGGTTTCAGGCGAGGACATCGACATACTCCTGACGATGGAATGCACGGGTAGCGGGACGGGTGGCGCGAAGTGCGGCCGTAGCCGCGTGGTCAACCTTGGTGCCCTTCACGACGACGCCATAGAGGCGCTCGGCCGACTCGACACTGACGAAACCGCCGAGCACATCTTCGAGAATGGCATCGAGATTACGGTCGAAGGGATGGCCATAGCCGCCGCCCCCGCCGGTCTCCATGCGCAGCACGTCGCCCTTGACGAGCCTGTTGCCGTCCGAAAGCGGCGGAACCATGCGCTGGTCGGGCCGGCCCGGATTGATGGTGACGCGGCCGGTACCGCCGCCCATGCCGCCATTGATGCCCCAGGGCGGGTTCTTGACGCTGTCAATGCGCACCGCAAGCATCATGTCTTCGGCAAGAATCTCGTATTCGCGGATGATGCCGCAGCCGCCGCGATATTTGCCGGCGCCGCCGGAATCCTTGACGATGCCGTAGGTGCGCAGGCGCACCGGATACCCGACTTCGAGGAACTCGACCGGATAGTTCTCCTGCGCTACGAAATAGACCGCGTCGATGCCATCCGAATCCGGCCGCGCGCCGTAACCGACGCCGATGCCATCGGCGAGCAGGAAGCGCTTCAGCTTGCCCGCGTCATCCTCGTAATCGCCGCGCATGATGGTGATGACATAGGCCGAATTGGAGGCCGGCGCCTTGCCGCCCGCCGTATTGACGAGCCCGTTCAGCGCCGACAGCACGCGCATCATGGTCAGGCCGCGCATGCCGAGCGAGGCCGGGAAGTTCGGCTGCAGGAAGGACCCCTGGCGAAGGTTCACCGCATCCAGCGCCTGCGGGCCGCCGGCATTGCACACCTGGCCCGGATCGCCCCCGAGATAGAAGAGACCGAGCGCCATGCCCGGCACACCGCGGTTCATCAGGAAGTTGATCGGACCGGGCGCTTGATCGTCGGACTCGGTCGCATCGAAGGTGAATTTGTCCTCGCCATTCGCCAGCTTCTCGCGGGTAAGCGCGAGGCGCATCTTGAACGGGCCATTACCATGGCCGTCGCTGTCGATCGCGTCGGTAAATTTGTGCGTGCCGTAGCCGAAGGTCTCGGCCAGCTTGGAGCGCACCAGCTTGCGGGTGCGGGTGAGCAATTGCGCCAGCGCATCCTCCACAACATCGGAGCCGAAGCGGTCGAGGATCTCGCCGATGCGCTTCACGCCGACGTCGACGCTTGCCATCAGCGCCCGCATGTCGCCGATGCTCTGTTCGGGGAAGCGGGAATTGCGATGGAAGATCGACAGCGTCGCCTCGTTGGTAACGCCCTGGTCCATCAGCTTGGTGACCGGGATGATGATGCCTTCCTGGTAGATGTCGGTCGCGTCCGGGCTGATCGAGCCCGGCCGCATGCCGCCGATATCGGCGAAATGCGCCCAGCTCATCACGAAGGCGCAACGCTTGCCGTCCTTGAAGACCGGCGCCAGCAAAACCTGGTCGTTGGAATGGGAAACCGCGCCGCGCGAACCGTAGCAGTCATTGTACCAGTAGAGATCGCCGGGCTTCATCGTATCGGCCGGAAACTTGTCGAAGACCGGGCCCGTCATGTCGCCGAAGACCGGCACCATGGAGCCGACCGCCATGACGCCTTCGCCGTCGAACAATGCCGTATAAAAATCCTTCTTCTCGCGAATGAAGGCGGAGATCGCGGTGCGCTCGAGCAGCGCTTCCATTTCCGACTGGGCGGCGGCAATCGCGCCGCGGATGATTTCGAGCGAGACGGGATCGCAGACGGACCCTTCCGGTTTTACCGCCCTGGCGGGCGTGCTTTCGCTTTCCTTGGGATTGTACATCGTGGAATCCTCGTTGGATGCTGTGGAATGGATCGACCGGGTGCTCACTAGGCACCCCCGATCAGAATGACGACATTGCCGAGACTTCCGCGCTCGACGCGCTCATGGGCCTTGGCGATGTCTTCGAGGGGGAATGTCGCGCCGATGGCGACCTTGAGCCTGCCTGCATCGGCAAGCTCGGCGATCATCCTTGCACCCGCCAGTCGCTGATCCTCGGGGATCAGAAAACCCTGGATGAAGCGCAGGTTGGCGCCCTTGGCTGCAAAGGCGTAGTAGGGAAGAACAGGCGTCGGATTGCTGCTCGACGAATAGGAGGCAACGGTGCCGTTGCGCTTGAGGACGGCGGCATCGAGTTCCAGGTTTGCCCCGAAATCGACCTCGACGACACGATCGACGCCCTGGGTCCCAGTCAGTTCGAGAATACGGGCCGATATGTCTTCCTGCTTGCGGTCGATCGTGGCGAAAGCGCCGGCTTGCCTCACGTGCGCCGCGGCTTCCGGCGTGCTCGCCGTACCAATCACCCGCGCGCCGCCGGCAACCGCCATTTGAACGGCGAAATGGCCGACCGCACCGGCCGCGCCGTTGACGAAGACGGTCTGATCGGTCACCGGGCCATCAGCGAAGACGGCTCGATAGGCGGTCATGGCCGGCACGCCGAGATTGGCGCCGTCGACGAAACTCAAGGCATCGGCAAGCTTCACGGCCTGGTGGGAGGCGATGGCGATGAATTCGGCCGCCGTGCCGAAAGCGCGGCCCGCCTCGCCGTATCCGCCCTGGGCATTCCACATCCAGACACGTTCGCCGATGCGCGCCGGATCGACGCCTGCTCCGGCTGCGATGATCTCCCCCGCACCGTCCGTATGCGGAATGATCAGCTTGTGATCCATGCCCATGCCGCGCCAGCCGCCACGGCGTTTCACGTCGGCAGGATTGATGCCGGACGCATGCACACGCACCAGCACCTCGCCGGGACCGGCGATCGGTGCAGCCATCTCAGCCACGGAGAGAACCTCCGCAGCGGGACCGGTGCATGTGTAGGAAGCGGCAAGCATCAACAACTCCAATTAGTACAGGTGACAGGCGACGGTGCGGGTACCGACCGGTTTCGGGTGGGGCACCTCGGCCGCACAGCGCGCATGGGCTGCCGGACAGCGGTCGCGAAAAACGCAGCCGGAGGGTGGATTGC
>NZ_JALBGW010000271.1:0-3887 GCF_023006485.1 Neorhizobium sp. BETTINA12A | reverse complement strand
AGCCGCGCCGAACAGGCCGATGGCGATGACGGCGAGCACTGGCTGATGGATCGCGGCGGTCAGTGCCAGCAGCACGGCGGAGAGCGCGATGAGGCTGGCGACGATGGTCGGCACCAGATGACGGTCGGCAAGCCACCCGCCGGCCAGATTGCCGATCACCAGGCCGCCGCCGAAGACAAGCAGGATCGGCGAAACGGCGGCTTCCGAAAAGCCGGTGATCTCCGTGAGGATCGGGGCGATATAGGTGAAGCCTGCAAACACGCCGACCCAGCTCAGCACGGTGATCAGAAGCCCGAGCAGAACCGAGCGGCGGCCGAGCACGGCAAGCGCGCCCTGCGCGCTCTCTTCGTGGTTGTCCGCAGCCTTGTCCTTCGGGACGAACAGCGCGATCACGGCGAGCGCCACGAGACCGATCAGGGTGACGGCAAAGAAGGTCGAGCGCCAGCCATAGGCTTGGCCGAGCCACGTACCGAAGGGGACGCCGAGAATATTGGCGACCGTCAGGCCGGTGAACATGATGGCGATGGCCGAAGCCTTCTTGTTCGGGGCAACCAGGCTGGTGGCGACCACCGAGCCGACGCCGAAGAACGAGGCATGCGCGAACGCGGTCAGCACCCGGGCGGCCATCAGCGTCCAGTAGTCGGGCGCCAGCGCACAGGCGAGGTTGCCGACGGTGAACACCACCATCAGACTCATCAGCAGGGTCTTGCGCGACCATTTGCCTGTCAGCATGCCGAGGATGGGCGCACCGACGACGACGCCGAGCGCGTAACCGGAGATCAAGAGGCCGGCGGCCGAGATCGATACGCCGAGATCTTTGCTGACGTCGATCAGCAGGCCCATGATGACGAATTCGGTGACCCCGATGCCAAAGGCACCGGCCGTCAGCGCGTAGAGAGCGAGAGGCATTGGCTTGGATCCTTGTCCTTGGGAGGAAGGAATTGCATTTGATGCAGCGCAATATCGTCGCCTCGGACTTGCCTGTGTAGCCGCATAAGCGGATAATCATTTGTGAATTGAAATCACAGGTGACATTGATGGTGGAGCAAGACCGCCCCCCTCTGGCCTGCCGGCCATCTCCCCCTCGGGTGGGGAGATTGGCTGGGCGCCTGCTCACCGCCGTACATTCAGCGTCTCATCCTGCGCGCTTCCGGCTGAAGTGCACGACGCTCGTCTGGAAGCGGCGATCGCGCCACTTGTGATCTCCCCACCCGTGGGGGAGATGGCCGGCAGGCCAGAGGGGGGCGCCGCGGCACAACCGAAATGATCGAAATCTGAAAGCGAGCCCCAAATGGACAACCGCGCCGGTGAAATGGAAGTGTTTGCCCTGGCGGCCGAGCTGAAGAGCTTCTCGGCCGCCGGTCGCAAGCTAAAGCTCTCCCCCTCCGCCGTCAGTAAACTCGTGACCCGGCTGGAGGACCGGCTCGGCACCCGCCTCGTGGTCCGCTCCACCCGCATGTTGCAGTTGACGCCGGAGGGGGAGACCTATCTGGCGCGGGCACAGCGCATCCTGGCCGAGATCGCCGATACGGAGGAAATGGTCTCCGGCGGCGGGCGGACGCTGCCGCGCGGGCCGCTGTCGATTAACGCTTCGGTCGGCTTCGGAGAACGTTATGTCCTGCCGCTCACCTGCGAGTTCCAGCAGCTTTTCCCCGATATTCAGCTCGATATCACGCTGACCGACGACATCGTCGATTTGATCCGCGAGCGGGTCGATATCGCCATCCGCCATGGGCCGATGCGCAATTCGTCGCTGATGGCGCGAAAGCTCGGCGAGAGCCGCCAGGTGGTGATCGCCTCGCCCGGCTATCTGGAGCGTCACGGTGTCCCGAAAATGCCGGCCGAGCTCATCCATCACAACTGCATCAATTTTAATTTCCGGCGGGCGGTCGAAGGCTGGCCTTTTCGTGATCCGAAAACCGGCAGCCGGGAGCTGTTGCCGGTTTCCGGAAACCTGAAGGCGAGCAACGGCTCGATCATCCGGCAGTTCTGCCTGGATCATCTCGGCATCGGCCGGGTCGGGCGGTTCCATGTGGAACCGGATATCGAGGCCGGCCGGCTCGTGCCGGTTCTGGAGGATTTCAATCCCGAAGATATCGAGGAAATCCATGCCGTTTACGCCGGCCATGAGCACCTCGCCCTGCGCATTCGCACCTATATCGACTTTATCGCGGCACGACTTTAAGAGACCGCCCCGGTCACGTTGATCGGCAAACGTGTCTTTCAGGCCACAGTTTCGCCTTGCATTGGTCAATTTTGCCACCCACATCGGCTGGATTAGGAGAATCTAATCCCATGAATGACCAGCTGAATGAAATCATCGCCCGGATACGGGCGGAGGTGGCTGCCGGTTCGGCCGATCGCTCGCATGTCGCCATGTCGATGGAGGACCTGCTGCTGCTTGTTCAGAACTTTGAAAGCCTGCGTTCCGAGCGGGAGGAGCTGCGCCGCAGGGCGGAGCTGCATGCCGACGTGATCGAGGCGGTGAGGGTTTTTATGGAAGCCTATCGCGACAAATACAAGAACTACGGCAGCGGCGGCGTGCGCCCGAGTGCAGTCCTGCGCCACGAGGTGTGGCGAGTCTATGCTGCGATGCGCGGTCTGCCGATCGCCAATGACAGCATGTTCTGAAGCCCGCTACTGCCGGTGACCCATCCTAGTCCCGATCCGGTGCGCCGAGCGGGAAGAACGAGCGGTAAGGCCGTGCCTCGTCCACCGCGCGCGCAAAAGACGGCCGGGCGAGCAGGCGATCGCGATAGGCCCGCACGTGGGCGAACTGCTCGCCGATCCGGTGCGTCCAGTCCGCATAGAAGAGGGCGGGCGCCGCGGCGCAGTCGGCGAGGCTGAATGCCCCTCCGGCCGCCCATTCCCGGTCCGCCATGCGCTGGTCGAGCCAGCCATAGGCGGCGTCCAGCATGTCGCGGGCTTCCTGCACGCCATAGGGATCGCGGCTCTCTTCGGGGCGGATGGCGTTGAAGACGACCTTCTGCTGCGGCGTGGAAATGTAGTTGTCGAAGAAGCGGTCCATCATCCGCACGTCGAGCGCCGCGTCCGCGTCGTCCGGGATCAGTTTTACCGGGCCGGGATAATGCTGGCCGAGATATTCGATGACGATCGACGATTCGAAGACCTGTTTCTCCCCGTCGATCAGGATCGGAAAACGCTTCACCGGCCACATGCTGCAGAGATCCTGGTAAGCCGAAGGATCCTCCGGCCCGAGCATGCGGGTGTCGAAGTCGGTGCCGTTCTCATAGAGCGCGGTCAGCACCTTCTGGCAGTAGGACGAGAATGGATGTGAATACAGAACCGGACGCATGACGGCCTCCCATAACCGATTGCGAATTGAAACTGGTTTAGGAATAACTCAGCTGATTGCTTTTTGCAACTGGTTTATGCTGGCATGATTTCCTGCCGAGCAAGATCGCCCCCCTCTGCCCTGCCGGGCATCTCCCCCACAGGTGGGGAGATCACAAGCGGCTTGCTCATCCGGCCAAATTGCCGTGCGCCGGGTCGCCGCGCTTGTTGTTTGGGGAAGCCGGCGCGCCCAGCCAATCTCCCCACCCGTGGGGGAGATGCCCGGCAGGGCAGAGGGGGGCTGACACGGCCCGACCTCTCCCATTTCCCGCCTCACGCCCCGACCTCAACCGCCTCCCGCACATGCATCACCCGGATCTCTTTCGCCACCATCTCCTGCAACCGCCAGAGATTGCGGTCGCGGATGCCGAATTCGGAGAGATGCACGACGGTATTGTAGAGATATTCGGCACACGAGCCGCGATGCCCGCAGGCGCGCGCCAGAACCTTTGCGACCGCGTCGAGCGGCAGCAGCGGCCGGACGATGCGCTTGCTGGTGCCGCCGACCCAGAAGGTCAGCGCCCGGACGGTCT
>NZ_JALBGW010000270.1:0-3895 GCF_023006485.1 Neorhizobium sp. BETTINA12A | reverse complement strand
GTGCCGAAGCGCAGGCGAGCGCCTGCTGGCGATAGGCGGTCATCACCGGCACCTTGGTGCTGCCGCCGACGGCCGGATCGCCTTTGCGCTTGCGATGTTCCCTGACGAGCCGCGTGCGCCGTTTCGGATTGGTGCGCGGCATCGGCGAGACCGAACTGACCAGCACGCTGACCTCGCCCTGATCGGAGACACCAAGCATGCCGATGCCCAGCCGGCGGCAGAGATCGCGATACCGCTTGTCCGCCTCCCGGCCCCGGCCCTTGGCGGAAACCCGCGCAGCGATCCACACCTCGTCCGAAACACCCGCCCGGTCGACCGCCTGCAGGATCAGTTCGAGATTGAAGGTGAGCTTCAGCTCGCAGATCACCACGACCGGCGGGTCCGCCTCGCTCAACCCCACCAGATCGCAGCCGCCCACTTCCCCCTTCACCTCGTATCCGAAGCTTTCGAGAAAGGTTTTGACGGGGAGATAAAGCGAAGTTTCCATGCGGTCCGGCGGCGGTGAATCAGTCTGTGTATGATAGCACTACTCAGTGCGCCCAACCTGGCCGAAACGACGGCGCCGGTGAGCTTCCAGAATCTTGTCGCGGAGATGTGCAAAGAAGCGCGGTGGCAAAATTCCGAATTCGTAGCGAGCAGGTTTTGAACCCGGCACCGGCCTCAAGTCCGGGCCTGGCCAGATAAAATCATTCGCTTCCGTCACCACGATCCAAGATGGGATATCGTCCAGCCCCAGATGCGCCTTGAGTGCCGCCGGGATTTCGACTGCATCGGCCGGATCGTGCGGAGGAGCGTGAGTGACCGGTACTACCGTCACCACTTCCCGACCTTCGATGACTTGGCGCGCCGCGACGATCGCACAGGGCCGGTTCTTGGCGCCCTCCTCAAGTCCGCGTCGACTTTCAACTGCCCAAAGATAAGAGTAACAAATAACGAGGCCTGGTCGCGGGACAGGAAGGCTCACGCTTTCCAGTCTTTCAGCAGATCATCGAGGTCTGCATGGTCGACGGACACGCTGCTGTTTGCGATGGCCTT
This sequence comes from Neorhizobium sp. BETTINA12A, assembly GCF_023006485.1. Lineage (NCBI taxonomy): Bacteria > Pseudomonadati > Pseudomonadota > Alphaproteobacteria > Hyphomicrobiales > Rhizobiaceae > Neorhizobium > Neorhizobium sp. BETTINA12A. The sequence continues at coordinate 2,860 of NZ_JALBGW010000270.1, read as the reverse complement.
CAGCGTATCTTCATCCAGATCTTCCACATTGCGAGCAATGCGGCCCTTGATCGCCAGATCGAAGAATTCTGCGGATACCAGGACCGTATGGGTCCGGCCGTTCTTGGTTATAGCAACGGGCGAGCGCTGGGCCGCATCCTGATAGCGGCCGACATTTTGCTGAAATTCGGTGGACGTAACTTTCATTTTATGGCTCCGTTTTATCCATTATAGATAAAACGGATATTCCTGCAATGCGGTTGAAAGGACCGACTATCAGTCCTGCGCGTTACATCATCCCCACCTGCGCCGCATGCAGCCGGGTATAAGCGCCGCTTTTGGCGATCAGGTCCTGGTGGGTGCCTTGTTCGAGGATGCCGTTGCCGTCGATGACGACGATGCGGTCGGCGCCCTGGATGGTGGCGAGGCGGTGGGCGATGATGAGCGTCGTGCGGCCTTGCGAGAGCTCGGCGAGCGAGCGCTGGATGGCGCGCTCCGTCTCCGTGTCGAGCGCCGAGGTGGCCTCGTCGAGGATCAGGATCGGCGGGTTTTTCAAGAACATGCGGGCGATCGCGACGCGCTGCTTCTGGCCGCCCGAGAGTTTCACGCCGCGCTCGCCGATCACCGTATCGAGCCCCTGCGGCAGGCCCGCGAGCATTTCTTCCAGCCGCGCCTGCCGTGCCGCCTCGACGATATCCGCTTCGCTGGCGCCGAGGCGGCCATAGGCGATATTCTCGCGGATTGTCCCGCCGAACAGGAAGACGTCCTGCTGGACGATGCCGATCTGCTGGCGCAGCGACACTTTCGTCATCGCGCGGATGTCCATGCCGTCGATGGTGATGCTGCCGCCGCCGATCTCGTAGAAGCGCGGCAGCAGCGAACAGATCGTCGTCTTGCCGGCGCCCGAAGGGCCGACAAAGGCGATCGTCTCGCCGGCGCGGATCGAAAGATCGACGTTTTCGAGCACCGGCTTGTCCGGGCTGTAGCCGAAGGAGACGTTCTGATAGGCGATCTCGCCCTTGAGGTGGTCGACGTCGACCGCATCGGGCGCATCGGCGATATCCGGCTCGGTATCGATCAGTTCGGTGAAGCGGCGGAAACCGGCAATACCCTTCGGATAGGTCTCGATTACCGAATTGATCTTCTCGACCGGCCGGAAGAATACGCCCACCAGCAGCAGGAAGCCGATGAAGCCGCCGGCTGTCAGCTCGCCCGACAGCACGAAATAGGCGCCGGCGATCATCACCACCATCTGGGTCAGCCGCATGCTCATGTAGCTGAGCGAGCTGCTCGCAGCCATCAGCTTGTAGGCATCGAGCTTGACGCGCCGGTAGTTCTGGTTGTCCTGTTCGAACAGTTTCCGCTCGTGTTGCTCGTTGGCGAAAGCCTGGACCACACGGATGCCGCCGACATTCTCCTCGATGCGGGCGTTAAAATCACCCACACGCTGGAACAGCCGGCGGAAATTATGGGTCATGCGGCCGCCGAAATGGCTGGTGACCCAGGCGGTCAGCGGCACGACGACGGCGGTGATCATCGCCAGCTGCGGGTTGACCGAGAACATCAGCGCGAGAGCGCCTGCAAAGGTCATGATGGCGATGAACAGGTCTTCCGGCCCGTGATGGGCAACCTCGCCGATCTCTTCGAGATCCTTGGTGAGGCGCCCGACGATATGGCCGGTCTTCTGGTTGTCGAAATAGCTGAACGAGAGTTTCTGCAGGTGGTTGAAGGCGGCGCGGCGCATGTCCGTCTCGATATTGATGCCGAGCATGTGGCCCCAATAGGTGACGATCGCCATCAGGCCGGTATTGATCGCATAGATGACCAAGAGGGCCGCCGAGGCGAGCAGGATCAGCAGCCATTCCTGGCTGAGAAGAAGCCGGTCGACGAACAGCTTCACCGCCATAGGAAAACCCAGTTCCAGCACGCCGGAAATGATCGCGCAGCCGAAATCGAGGATGAAAAGGCCGCGATAGGGCCGGTAATATGAGAAAAAACGGCGAAGCATCGGACACTCTGAAATCGATAGATGAGCAAAAGGGGCAAGTTTTTGGAACCCGCTTAGCCGGGTTCGCCGACGAGGTAAACCTCCGCTCTCCTGATCGCCCGGACAATAGATGCGGGATAGATATCAGGCGCGGCGGCTGCGCAACAGGGTGCGGGCGGAGGTATGCGGTTCGGCGAGCTGATCCGCCTCCAGCGAGGCGAACAGCCAGTCGATGAAGACCCGCACGATCGGCGCCGAGCGCATGGCCGGCCGGCAGGCGACATAAAAGGCGTCGTTGGCCGGAACGCTGAGGTCGAAGGGCACGACCAGTTCGCCGCGGGCGATCAGCTTGCTGGCGGTGATCGTGTCGCCGAGCGCGATCCCCTGGCCATGCAGCGCCGCTTCCGTCGAAAACCGGGCGTCGCCCATGAAATATTGCTGCCGGCGCGGCAGGTCGACCGCATCAGCGGCGGAAAGCCAGGTGTTCCACTCGCGCCCGTCCGCATCGCCATGCAGCAGGACGTGGTCTTCCAGATCGCGCATCGAACGCAGCGGCCGGCTGTTGAGCAGGGTCGGGCTGGCGACCGGAAAGAGCTGCAGGTTGCTCCACAGCCGCGTCCAGGCATCCGGCCAGTTGCCGTCGCCGTAAAGGACGGCGACGTCGACATCCGAAGAATGCAGCACGGCCGGATCGTTGGAGGCGGCGAGCTTCAGCCTGACGCCTGGAAACTGCTCCGTGAAGGAATTGAGGCGCGGCACGATCCAGAAGGACAGCAACGCCGGTACGCAGGTGATCGACAGTTCGCCTGATGTCGCCGGCCGCTTCATCAGCGCGGTCGCGGCGGCGATCTCGCCGAACGCCTGGCTGACAGCGGGCAGCAGCAGCGCGCCCTC
>NZ_JALBGW010000026.1:0-52981 GCF_023006485.1 Neorhizobium sp. BETTINA12A | reverse complement strand
GCGGCTTGTCGGACCAGGCGAAGCCGGGCAGCGAGGGGATCACGACGTCGAACGCGTCCTCAGCGCGAGCGCCGTGTGCGGTTGGGTCGGTGAGCGGCCCGATCACGTCCAAGAACTCGGCGACCGACCCCGGCCAGCCATGCGTCAGGATCATCGGCAGCGCGCCCGGATGCTTCGACCGCACATGTATGAAATGAAACCCGAGCCCATCGATCTCGGTGCGGAACTGCGGGATCGTGTTGATCCGACGCTCAAAGCGCCTCCAGTCGTAATGGTCACGCCAATGGGCGATCAGCGCCTTGGCCTTGGCCAGTGGGACGCCCTGCGACCAGTCGGCCACTGTCTCCCGCTCGGGAAGGCGTGCCGTGACCAAGCGCCGCTTCAGGTCATCTAGCGCGGCCTGCGGGACGGCCACCCGGAAGGGTATGATCGCGGAGCTGGCAGGAGCGAGAACGGGCGTCGCATCTTCAGCAAACGCTTCGGTCGACAAGCCCCCAAGCGTTGCGACTGTCATGCCTTTGACCAGGCCGCGCAGAACCAGCCTGCGCGACGGCGATTTCAGATTATTGAAAGACGATTGCCGGATCATCGGATGGCTCCTTCGAAATAAAGCAGCGTTCGCGGAACGGTCGGGATTCGGACCATTGGACTAGCTCGCGATCTGGCCGCCACTCCAACGGAGCTCTTCCGAGTTCTCGTCGAGGAAGACGTAGAGGGCCGTGATCCTGCCATCGCGGACGGTAATCACGTCGCATCCCGTGTATGCCGGCGCTTCGCCGCGCGGCCCCGAACCCCAGGCGAGCCGACCTGCGTCGTGGAGCACCTGCGGCGCGCCACGCGGCGTGTAGGCGAAGTGTGGTTGTTTCTTGCGGAGATCGCCAGCGAACTTGTCGATCGCCTCTCGTCCGACGATCACGCCCGGCGGGACATAGAGGACGCCGTCCTCCGCCCAGAGTTCGCCGATCGCCGCGCGGCGGCGCTCGTCGTTGTTCTCGCCGAAAACCTCCTGCAGGTTCCGGTCGAGCAGCTCACGAATCCGGTCTGCGGACTCAGATGACTTTTTCATAATGAGATCTCCTCGGAAGATGGCCCAGGGGCTGCCTTACGATACGTCCCCGTGTTGGATTTCTCAGCCGGCTTGAGACTCCTCGGCAGATCGCCTAGAGCAACCGCTGGAGCTCCGTCCGCTCCAAACGCTTGGGAGATCAGCAGAGTGTCTTCGTACAGCTGAAGGTAGCTGATCTTGCCGTCATGCACCTTCAGATGCAGAGCAATCGGAGTCTCGAACGACCTGCCGTTCCCGGCGATGACATGTGAGAACGTTCCGGTGATAACGACATTATTGCCGTCCGAGACGATGTCGTCGACGTTCGCCGCGCTTTTCCCTTCGACATAGTATGGCCACATCACCGCGAAGAATTCCGGTGCTTGGCTGCCTTTGGTGCGTTTTCCGGTCCAAGGCAGTTCGCTCGATCCGGGCACGAACCAGTCGATCTCTTCGGCGAACAGATCCTTCATGCCCTCCAGATCCTTGCTGCCAATGCATTGCAGCAGTCTTGTTGCGACGGTCTTGGCGTTGTCAGGAACTGTGCTTTTTTCCGGCTCCACTAGCAGACGCTCAAGCCGCACGCTCGCGAAGCGCCAGCTACCCGAAACCTTCTTGTAGGTCTCGTGATAGATTCCCCATCCCTGAAGGATCTTGAGCGGGTTGCCATCGGGAAACACAAGTCGATCGGAGATCGTCCAGGTTCCTTGCGCGGTGTCCGCGTTCAGGATTTCGATCTCCGGTGCATGAACCTGATGTACTGACACCAGAGGGCCCATCAACTGCCGCAGGCCCTCGATAAAAGCGTGCGCCGAGCTAAACCTCTGCGTGTCGTCGGCGCCCCCTGGGGCGCCAGCGATCTCAATCGTTGCATCGGCCACGAAGTCCGCTTCGAGCTCGTTCCATTGCTTCTGGTCGATCAGCCGACAGTAGCGCGCCTTGAGTTGCTTGATATCCTCAATGCCATTGAGCTGCTCAATGGTCCTGCTAGGCATTGCTATTCCTTTCCCAGCCAGATTTGAAAATCTCAGGAGGACGCTGCCATCAAGGTGGCCGCACCTAGGTTTACCCTGCGGCGGACTCGTCCTCCTGTTGTTGCTTTCAGCGAAGTCCGAGTTGCTCCATCACAACGGTCCCCGAGGGGTAGCAGTTGAACGACTGGATCTTGCCGTCCCGGATCCGGAAGACATCGCAGCAGGGTGCATCCATTCGCTTGCCCGTCGGTTGAACCGTACCGGACGGGAGGTCGAGTGGTCCCTTGTGAGTGCCCTGTAGCGCCAGCTCCACAACGATCGTGTCGCCGACCTCGAACATGCGAAACAGTTCACGATGCATGTCGGGAAAGGCCTTCGCATAGACTGCTACCGTCTTGGCCACATCACGGCCTTGGTAGGTGACAGCGACGGATTGGTCAGTCAGCGTACCATCGGGTGTGAAGCAGTCGATGAACGCCTCAAGATCCTGGCGCTCGGCGGTCTCATAGGCCGCGCGCACAATCTTCTCGTTCTCAGTCATGTGCTGATCTCCTCTATTGCTCTTCAGGCGAGATAGGACTGCACCGAACTGATGTTCAGGCCTCCAATTGCAATGGATTTTTGCTCCCAGTAGAATAATGACCATCATGCGATCCGTCACCGACCTCAATGATCTCTACTATTTTGCCCGGGTCGTGGACTCGGGTTCCTATACGGCTGCGGCAAAAGCATTGGATCTTCAGACTTCGAAACTCAGCCGGCGGGTTACCCGGCTTGAGGAAGAACTGGGCGTGCGCCTGATCAATCGCACGACCCGTCATTTGTCGCTGACCGAAGCCGGTCAGATCTTCCACCGACACTGTGTGGCACTGCTCCAAGAAGCGCAGGCGGCAAGGGATGCGATCGACCACATCCTTGCCAGGCCTCAGGGGCTGGTGCGGATGTCTTGCCCGATCGGGTTGCTGCAGGGGGGGCTCGGCGCCTTGCTCGGTCGTTTCCTGGGCGATTATCCTGAGGTACGCATTGCGCTTAATGCGACCAACCGGCGCGTGGATGTAATCGAAGAAGGTCTCGACCTTGCCATCCGCGTGAGATTGCCGCCGATCGAGGATACCGAACTGGCCATGCGCCAGTTTGGAATTTCAGAGATGATCCTGGTCGCCACGCCCGACCTGGTTCGCACCTATGGGGAACCTGCGGCTATTGGAGACATGGCGGACATGCCATTGCTGTCAATGGCGGCGCCGGATGGCAGGACCATGTGGCGGCTGACCCACCTGTCCGGGCAGAAGTCGGAACTCGCCATCATGCCCCGGCTTGCGACAGATGATCTTCTGACCCTAAAGGGCGCGGCTTTGGACGGCCTCGGCGCCGCGCTCATACCGGCCCACCTGGTCGCCATGGAAGTCGAGGCCGGAGTCCTCACTTGGCTGCTGCCAGAATGGAAGACGCCCGGCGGCGTCGTGCATGCGGTATTCCCATCCAGACGTGGGATGATACCGGCCGTCCGCGCCCTGCTCGATTACCTGGTAGCTGGCTTCGCGTTACCAAAAGTCGGGACAAGTCCATGAACCGATCTGGCGCGCGTCCGAGCTTCGCTATCAGATGCAGTCAGTTTTGGCCACGGTTCGACGTCGCTGGGTCGCCTTCGGTCAGGCGAACCCAGTTGCCATAAACGAATGCGGCCTGATCAGTTTCGTCCAGCCCGCAGTCCGCCAGAAATCGCCGCGCATCGCCGCCCGGACGATATTGGTAGGGAAAGTCCGTGGAAAACAGCAGCCGGTCCGCTCCGACGATCGCGGCGGCCCTCGCCAGATAGTCGGGCAGGAACATGCCGCTCGCCGTGACGTATAAGTTGCGGCGCAGGTAAGTCGCAATAGGGTGGTTCAGCCCCGAGAAGCGGTCCAATGCCGCCAGCCGTTCGGCATAGAACAGCACGACCTCGCCCCAATGGCCGAGGATCACTTGCAAGCCGGGCAACCGATCGAACGTGCCGCTCAGCACCAGACGCAGGAACTGGATGCCCGCATCATAATGCCAGCCGAGACCGAACATGGCGAATACGGCATCGACCTCTACTGAGAAGCCGGAATAATAGGCGGATCGAACCTCTGGGGCGGGCGTGCGGGGATGAAGCAGCAAAGGAACTTTCAGCGCGGCTGCGCTCTCGAATACAGGACGAAGTTCCGGATGGTCGAGATTTCGATGTCCGACCCGACCGCACAGGATGGCTCCCTTGAAGCCAAGGGTTCGGACGCAGCGCTCCAGTTCCAGCGCGGCCTCGTCCGGCATCGCCACCGGCAGCGTCGCCAATGCCTGCAGACGATCGGGTCGCCGCGCGACCGCCTCAGCTACTGCATCGTTGGCGCTTCGTGCGAGACCGACGCTTTCCAGCCCCAGATCGTGCAGCGCCGGTGTGGTCAGCGACAGAACCTGAACGTCGAGCCCGGTCTCGTCCATCAGGGCGATGCGTCTGTCGGCAAGATCAAGCAAACGCCGTTCGAGCTCTCCTGAGTGAATGGAAACGCAAGGATCCGCCGAAGCCAGATCAATCGCATTCCAGGCCTCGCGCACTTCCGCCGTCAGATAATGCTCCTCGATGCCGATTAGCTTCATAGGTCTCTTCCCGTCCCTTGAACGATCACCACGGCACGGTCTCGCCAAACCGGTCGATGAAGCGCAGCCCCGATTTCCCCCGCTGCGCGAGCAGCGTTTCGACCAGGGTCGGAATGGTCTCCTCAATGCTGAACGGTGCGTTTGGTCCGCCCAGCGCGGTGCGGATCCAACCTGGTGCCATCAACACCATTGCACGTGGATCGTCGGCATGGCGGGCGGCATAGCTCCGCATGAGTTGATTGAGGGCGGCTTTGCTTGCGCGATAGACCTCGAAGCCGCCATTGGTGTTGTTGGCGATGCTGCCCTGTCCGGACGACATGACCCCGATGAGACCGTCGGCAGTTACCAAATCCTGGAGGCCGTCGACGGCGCGCATCACCCCCAGCGCGTTGGTCAGCATCACTTGCATGAATTCGTCGGTCGAAACCTGGGCGATCGGCGCGGATGCGTCTCTATTGGCTATACCAGAGTTGACAAACAGGATGTCCAAGACGCGGTTTGACAGTTGCTCGTGCAACGCTGAAATCTGCTCAGGCTCGGTGATGTCGAGCGGCGCGATCGTTACCTGATCGGGATGGGCATCGGCGAGCGTGTGTAAATCGGTCCGGCCGCTTTCGCGGACCGTGCCCACGACCTGCCATCCCTGCTTGACGAACTCGATCGCCATCGCGTGTCCAAGGCCGCGCGATGCGCCGACAAGCAGTATTGTCCTGGGATGCTCACCCGAAAATCTATTCATGTGGCCGGCCTTTCATCGTTGCCGCCCAATTATGGGTTTGACCACGGGATGCACCAGACGCATAAGACGCAAAGCATGATTGCGCCGAACGCTATGCATTGCGAAGCCGCGGTATAATGCTGCTATGAACGCTGTCGACCTGAACCTCCTTACGGCACTGGACGTATTGCTGACGGAGCGCAGCGTGACATCCGCTGCCAGACGTCTCGGCCTCAGCCCTTCCGCTATGAGTCGGACGCTGGCGCGGCTGCGTTCGGCCACGGGCGACCCGCTGTTGGTACAAGCCGGGCGCTCACTCGTCCCCACCCCCTATGCCGAGCAACTGGTAGAACGCGTTCACGTCCTCGCCCGCGATGCGCGTACGGTGCTGACGCCAACCGTAGAGTCACTGGACCTGGCTTCGCTCGACCGAACCTTCACGATCCGCGCCAACGAAGGTTTCGTCACGCTATTCGCTGCGGCGATCGTCACGGCGATTACGCGCGAGGCCCCGCTTGTCCGCCTTCGCTTCGCGCCTAAACCCGACAAGGATGCGACCCCGTTACGGGAGGGAACGATCGACGTCGAAGTTGGCACTCAGGGTGTTTCTGCGCCCGAGGTGCGCACCCTGCTGCTCTTTCGCGACCGCTTCATCGGCGTGGCCCGCCTTGGACACCCCTTGCTCGACGGAGCGATGACGCCGCAGCGTTACGCCGCTTGTGGGCATGTCGTCGCATCGCGCCGGGGGGCGTTAACGGGTCCAGTGGACAACGCGCTTCAGGAACTGGGCCTGGAACGCAAAGTCATCGCGGTTGTCCCAGGTTTCCTCGATGCGTTAACAATCGCGCGCCAGTCCGACCTCATCGCGTTGGTGCCGCGCTCCTGTCTTCGCAATGGGGAAGTGGCGGCGCAAGGCCTGGAAGGCTTCGGCCTTCCCGTGTCCACGCCCGAACTGACAATCAGCGTGATGTGGCACCCCCGCCTCAATGCAGACCCGGCCCACCGATGGTTTCGGCAGAAACTCGCCGCGATCTGTCAGGCGATGCCCTGACGCGAGCCAGACGCAGGCTGCGATTTCAACACGGGCATGGGCATCATCGTCCAGAAAGGCGGAAACCATTTGAGCTTACGGGGGAAGGCGTCTCCGATGCGATGTTCGTACTAAAACCGACATTGCTTTCGGACCGTACCGCAAGGTAGCAGGCTTCGATAGGCTCTGTTTTTCCGCTGGCCTGGCAGCCTCGGGGTTGGTCCATCAGCTATCCTCACCCAGTACTGTAGACGATGATCCGAATGTCGGGCCTGTCCTCGTAAACGAGCACGCTGAGGTGAAAGGTCCGCCAGCCAAAGTTTGCGGAATGCAATTCCTTTCGGCTGTCGCCAATTCGGACGATTTCCGGGTCGCTCCACCACTTCTTCGCAGGCGGAAACGCATCCACTATCTCATCCAGCAAACCACGAAGGATCGGATCCGAGCCGCCGGTAAGGTAGTCATGACGGGCTTTGAGGAACATAAGCCGAGCTGTCGATTGCCAGTCACGCACGCTTTTCCGGTAAGCGTCGGAAAAAAACACGATGCGAAGAATGTTCGGGTGTTGCTCACCGAACATCGGAAACTGCTCAGACGCCGCCTTGTTGAAGGCTAAGACATCCCACCTTTTGTCGAGAAAGTAGGCGGGGTCGGAAAGAGCGTTGATCATGGTCAAAAGCCCGATGGGCAACTCTGAAACCTGCGCTTGAGACCGCCGGGCCACCCGACCCGCCAAAGCGTAAAGATGCTCCTGCTCGGCACGGTCGAGCCGAAGACCGCGGACCAGGCGATTGAGAAAATCATCGGAAACCTTGATATCGCGCCCTTGCTCGAACCACGTGTACCAAGTGATGCCAACGCCAGCTAAGGTCGCGACCTCCTCACGGCGAAGACCCTTTGTCCGTCTGCGGGGACCGGGGCTTATGCCAAGTTCTTCGGGTGAGGCTTGCTCGCGACAATACCGAACGAACTCCGACAGCTCGTTTCGCGCCGCTGGTCGTGCCAATCGCTCCCCCGTCATCCAAGCATCCTCAGCTATTACATTAGTAACAGGATAAAAGTCATATGGTAACAGCATAGTTCTCCCGGTACTGTTTTGGCAACAGGGAGAATTTCATGTCGGTTTCCGTTGTCGGCCTTGGGAAAATCGGGGCAACCATTGTTCCCCATCTTCTGGCTCTGGGCGAAGAGGTGGGGGTCTGGAACCGGTCGCCTGCCGCCGTCGAGAAGATGGTCGCGCTGGGTGCAAGGCCACTGAATGACGTCCGTGATGCGTTCGCTTCTAAGCTAGTCCTGTCCATCCTGTTCGACGATGCCGCCGTTCGCGAAGTCATCACGCACGAGGCAATTGCTTCGGCGACCGGTCGAGAGACTCTGCACGTCTGCCTGTCAACGCTAAGCCCAAATCTCGCCGATGAGCTTACCTTGGTGCATCAGACTGCAGGCATCGGCTATCTCTCTGCTCCGCTATTCGGCCGACCCGAGGCCGTCGAGCAAAAGGCCGCCAATATATGCGTCGCCGGTGACCCCGGGCTGCTTGAAAAGGCGCGTCCTTATCTCGAGAGTTTTGGTCGCGTCTGGGCACTAGGCAATGAGCCTCGTCAAGCGAACGTAGCAAAGCTCTGCGGCAACTTCCTGATCGGCGCCGCGGTCGCGGCCATGGCGGAAACAACGGGTATCCTGAAGGCTGAGAAAGCAGATGCCGACGCCTTCATGACCCTGATGACAGACACCCTGTTCGCGTCGCCGATCTACAAAAGCTATGCGCCATCGGTCACCGGTGCGCGACCGCTTCCTGCGAGCGGACTTGCGATGCCGATCAAGGATATGGGGCTACTGGCGGCGATCTCCGCAGAAAATCAATTGAGCAACCGAGTTTTGAAGGCCCTCCGCGAAAGCCTGTCTCGAGCGCAAGACATGGGCTTTGGAGCAGAGGACTGGTCTACCGCATTGGGGCGTTCGGCTCGAATGGCCAGCGCGGTTGCATAGATGACAATCCCTAGAAGTGAGTGCACACCATGCTAGCAGCCTACTATGATCGGCAAGGGACCGCCGGCGACGTTCTTGTGGTTGGGGAACTTGCCGATCCCGAACCCGGTTTCGGCGAGGTCCGCGTGAGGGTCGCGATTTCCGGTGTCAATCCGACCGATATCAAAGCCAGGACTGGCTTTGCCGGTGCGCCGATGGCGTTCCCCCGCATCGTTCCCCATCACGATGGCGCAGGCACGATCGACAAGATCGGCCCCGGTGTCCCCGAAGCACGGCTCGGAGAACGGGTTTGGCTTTACCGCGCGCAATACGGCCGGCCCTATGGAACCGCTGCAGAGTTCGTGGTGCTTCCAAGCAGTTTGGCAGTCCCTTTGCCGGACAACACCTCGTTCGAGACCGGCGCCTGTTTGGGCGTGGCAGCGATTACCGCGCATCGATGCCTGTTTGCCGATGGGGATGTCCGCGGGCGGCGAGTTCTTGTCCAGGGCGGCGGCGGCGCTGTCGGCACTGCCTCGATCCTTCTCGCCAAATGGGCAGGGGCATGGGTGGCGGCGACCGTCAGTCGCCCGGAACAGGAGAAGGTGGCACTCGACGCTGGCGCTGATCTCATCATCAACAGGCATTCTGAACACGTCGCCGCGGCAATCAGGAACGCTACCGGAGATGCCGGCGTCGATCGGATTGTCGACGTTGATCTCGCCAACAATGTCGACGTCGACATCGCATGTCTGGCGCCAGGCGGGGTTGTCACGGCCTATGCGACAGAAGATCCCACAGCCAAGCTGACGATGCCGTTCCGGACAGCGATGTTCGGGAGCTATGTGTTTCGCTTCGTGTTTTTCACCACCATTCCCGACGCGGCCTTTCAGTTGGCCGTTAAGGAGGTGACGGCATGCGTTGCGGCAGGTCGCTATCGGCCTCACATCGGCCTCGAAGTTCCAATGCAGCACATTGCCCAAGCGCATGCAGCCCAGGAATCCGGAAAGATCGTCGGCAAAATTCTTGTCCGGGTCGGTGATTGAAAGTGCGCCGGGCAAGAATGCGCTCATCGGCATTCAATCGGTCAGGACAATTCCGGTCGGCGTGGTGACGGTAGGCAGCCCCCACAATCAAATAACTTCTAAACATCGGGTAGAAAACATGGACCATTCTATCGCTGCCTGGCAGCCCGATCTCGGTCAACCACTTCAGTTGGCCCCCATTGAAGCGCCGCAACCCGGTCCGAACGAAATCCTTGTCCGAAACAGGGCAATCGCAATCAATCCGGTGGACTGGTTGCTGCAGGACACCGCGCTGTTCCCATGGCTGGACTATCCGGCGATCCTCGGCAGCGATGTCGCAGGAGATGTCGTTGCGGTCGGCACCAATGTCGTGGGATTCAAGGTTGGCGACCGCGTCCTTGGGCAGGCGGTTGGGGCGACCACAAATCGGCCCGCGCACGGCGCTTTTCAGAGCTTCACCCTAGTTCTCTCAAACATGGCTTCGAAAATACCGTTGAACATTTCCTATGTGAATGCCGCCGTCCTGCCTCTCGGCCTCGGTACCGCGGCTTGCGGCTTGTTCGAAAAGAACCACCTTGGCTTGGAACACCCGTCGTTGACGCCGAAAGCGACCGGAAAGACCATCTTGGTCTGGGGCGGCTCATCGAGTGTCGGGTGCAATGCAATCCAGCTCGCTGTTGCTGCAGGCTACGAATGCATCACTACGGCATCGCCGCATAACATGGACATGGTGAAGAGCCTGGGCGCTACGCTCATGTTCGACCATGCCGATAAGTACGTGGTAGATCAGGTGGTGGAAGCTCTGCGCGGAAGAGAGTTCGTTGGCGCCCTCCATGCGACAGGAAATATCCAGGATTGCTTTTCTGCAGTCAGCGTTTGCGACGGGAGACGGTTCGTGTCGACAACGCTGCCTCCTCCAACGGACTTAGCTGCCGGCGTTGAAACCAGACTGATCTTTGGGACCAGCCTCAAAGATAACGAGGTCAGCAAAATCGTGTATGTCGACTTTCTCGCCGATGCGCTTGCCGGAGGTAAATTCCAGCCCGCGCCAACGGCGCAGATCGCTGGCCACGGCTTGGAAAGCCTCCAGACCGCCCTGCACGCTCAGAAAAGTGGGGTGTCAGGCGCAAAAATAGTGGTAAGCCTGGAGGCGTAGGCGAACGGCTTCGGCATACGGTGGAAATGCCGCGTGAGCTACGTATTTCGGCATGGGCGCCATCCCGTTGAATCAGTGCATACTTGAATCGCGGGGCCAACGTCAGCCGCAGTTGAAATGATGCAGTAGCTCGTCAGATTTTCCAAACCCGCCGTTCGATCGTGCCACAGATCGAAGCCACGAAAATTGAGAACGATCCGGAACCACCCAGCTTTGAGAGATTGTGCCTCTGGCCGGCAGCACGATGTCGAGATGGAAGCACGTGGCGAGTTCCCCGCCGGTCCGTGACCTGTCGAGTTCTGCAGTGTCACCACCTCAAAGCATCAGCTTCCCCCGAGTGATGATCTCGCTAGCCTTCATGACAATTCCCTCAATGAATACCCCCCATTGAGTAGGCGGTGCCGTCCTGGCATTCCTCTTCTCTGCCGCCTCACCGAAGATGCGGGCCTCCTGACCTCGGGTTCTCTGGAATCCCTCCTTGTTATTTTCAGTAAAGCCGTGCGCGATGACGTCGCACAGCGCTCTGGCATCCTTCAGCGCCATGCTGATTCCTTGTCCGCCAGGTCCATAGGGATGTGCCGCATCCCCGCATAAGATAATCCGGTCGCTGAACCATCGGACCGGGGGCGTTCCATTATAGACAGGGCCGTAAGCTAATATGGCGTCGGCGTCCTTGGTGAACTGGCCGAATTTGCTGCGAAGCTCAGGGCTCCATCGTTCAGCTCGTCTCGCCAGTTCGGCCTCGACACCCGCTCGCGTTACCAGGCCAGCCTCCGCTTCGGACATGGGAATATGCGTCCACAGAAATACGCTCGGCTTCGTGGCTGTCTCGTGCGCCTTCCCGCAGGAGGCGATTCCGACCTGTTGGCCGGGATAGTGGTAGAGCGTCATTTCGACGTTGGCATCGTCACGGGTGATGAGCCCGACCCCCAGATATCCGGCATAGGTCTTGGTAGGGCTCTGGCCAGGGTTCAGGAACTGTCGGACCGTTGAACCCACGCCATCCGCCCCGACGAGCAGGGTGCCGGTAACGGTTTCCCGCGAGTGCGACGTCACTTCGACCCCACCGTCCCGTTCGGTCAGACTGGCGACCTTGAACCCGGTTGTCACCGGAATGCCGAGGGACTGTGCGCGCTTCATCAGTTTTTCATGGAGCGCCAGCCGCGTGACGATGATTGCGGAGGGAGCAATCTCCCGAGCGGAGAAGCTGGCGGACAGGCAGCCAAAGCGCATGTCCACTCTCTTTGTGGCCTCGCCCACAGGGGTCAGTTTTATCAGGTTCAGGATGGCGACACCCTCGGCGGATACGCGCACGCCGCTCGTCGGCCCATCGAACCGTTCCCTCGCTTCGAGAACCTGACAATCGATATTCTGTTCGGCAAGCATGATGGCGAGGCTGAGACCAGCCACCCCCGCGCCGATGATGATCACTTTTGGACTGTGCATTTGAATTCCGGACAGGAGGGACGATTTTCGAGGCTATCCAATAGCAGAGCCCGGCCGAAGAATCGATACATTGTATCGTTCGATGCAATGTATCGAAACATACGTCGCATTGGTCGAATTTGGATGCTATCCTGCCGGTATGTCGAAGAATGCATCCAGCATGCCCTGGGAGCGTCCGGAGCCCCGGCCGCGTCCCGCCCCTGTGCCGCTCAGCCGCGACGCCATAGTCCGTACCGCCATCGTGTTGGCCGATGCCGAAGGGCTTTCGGCAGTGACGCTGCGCAACGTGGCAACCGCGCTGGGTGCGGGTCCCATGCGGCTTTATGGCTACATCGCCACCAAGGAGGATCTGCTTGCGCTAATGATCGACGCGGTCTACGCGGAAATGCTCGCCGAAAAAGAGACACCCGCGGGTGAATGGCGCCTGCAAATCGCTACACTTGCATGTGCCTTGCGGGGTGCCGCATTCCGCCACCCCTGGTTCATCGCCTTGTTGGGCGGAAGGCCGCATCAAGGTCCAAATGCCCTGGCGTTCACCGAGGCTATGTTGGCAGCAGTCGCAGATGCGCCTGGCCTCGACGGGATTGATGCGATTTTCCAGGCGGCGAAGGTTATCGGCGCCTATGTCCTCGGTGCGGTCCGCGACGAGACTGCCGAAGCGGTCGCAGTTTTGGAAAGCGAGATGACCAAAGCGGAATGGCAAGCCGAAAACTGGCCGTATATGCAAAGAATGATCGCGACTGGACGCTTCCCGATGCTCGCCAGGGTCATCAGTGAAATGGATCATCCCACGCCTGAGGCAGTTTTTTACGAAGGCCTCGGGTGCGTCCTCGACGGGATTGCGCGAAGATCTCCGAACTAGGTCGGATCGACATTCAGGATTCCCAAATCACCTGACCGCTGATTCATGGGACACCGTGTTGAACCACGGGGGTCGTTATGGCGGCTAAGCGTTATGAACTGAGTGATGGGCAGTGGACGAAGATTGTGTCCTTGTTGCCGGGCAAGGTGGGCGATCCGGGGCGTACAGGCTCGGATAATCGTTTGTTTATCAATGGTTGCCTCTGGGTTTTGCGCTCCGGCGCACATTGGCGCGATCTGCCGGAGCGGTATGGCAAGTGGAAGACGGTGCATAAGCGCTTCAGCCGCTGGTGCCATGCTGGCATCTGGGAGCAGGTGTTCGAGACGCTGACGGCCGATCGTGACAACCAATACCTGATGATCGACAGCACGATCGTCCGTGCCCATCAGCAGGCAGCTTCCGGAAAAGGGGGGCCAAGGATCAGGCGTTGGGGCGCTCCCGAGGCGGACTGACCACCAAGATCCACATGCTGGCCGATGCGCTGGGCCGACCGTTGCGTTTCATCGTGACTGCCGGTCAGGTCGGCGACATCACGCAAGCGCCGGCGCTTCTGGAGGGGCAGATCGGCAATGCCGTGCTGGCCGATAAAGCCTATGACAGCAACGCCTTGCGGGAAACGGTTGCCGGCATGGGAGCCGAGGCGGTGATCCCGTCAAACCGCTCGCGCAAGATTATTATTCCGCACGATGAACTCCTCTACAAACAGCGCAACCGCATCGAGCGGCGCTTCAACCGAATGAAGCACTTCCGCCGCTTCGCCACCCGCTACGACCGCAGAACCATTCACTTGTCGCGGATCAGCCGGTCGGCAGCTTTGTACCAATAGTGGCATTTCCAGTCCGGCATCACGGTGGAAGACACCGAGCTGGAATAGGTCTCCCCGCAATATCGACCTGCTTGCCCTCGATCGTTCAGGTCGAGGGCAATTCGCGTCAGATCTGCCGGTTTTGGGGCGGCATCAGCCGTCAGTTTGCAGCGCTGGAATCAACGGCAATGACGGCGAGGTGCATCAACCGATTTTCGCGGCATCGTCCTGGAGAACCACGCCGCTATCCTCAAGCTCCGGCGGTGCCCCTATCGATTGTCGTTTGATGAGCGTGGTTGCGAGTACCCGGCAGCGTGGCGTATCGCCCATACCGGTAATACGCCGGACAAGGATCTGCGCGCTTTCAAATCCCAGCTCGTAGACCGGCTGAGCGATGACCGTAATCGGCGGGCTGGTCACGCTTGTCCAGTCGGCATCGTGGAAAGCGACGAGCGACAGATCGCCGGGGATGGACATTCCCAATCTGCGGAGGGTTTTGAACACTTCAAGCGCCACCACGGTATCAGACGCCAGTATGGCAGTCGGCCTGTCGGCGCCCTGAAGCAATTCGGCAATGATCTTGTCACCCAGACCGCGACGGTGGGCACCGAGCCGGATATAACGTTCCGGATGCTGGATGCCGGCTGAGCGGCTTGCCGCGACGACGCCCTCTATTCTCTCCATCACCGTGCTGAGGTTGATCTGGTGCGGTCCCCGGTAGATCGGGTCCTCCGATTCCGTGGCAGAGATGTAGGCGATACGGCGATGGCCAGCCTCGATCAAGGCTCTTGTAGCGGCCTCGGCCGCCTGCCGGTCGTCCGTGACGACGGCATCGACCACAAGGTCCGGGATGGTCCGGTCCAGAAGGACGAGAGGTCGGCCCGATCGTTGGACCTCGTGCAGATGCTGGGTCTCGAATACCGAAGCTGGCGTAACGATCAATCCGTCCACCCGCTTGCCCATCAGCACGCGTACGGCAGCCTTTTCCTTGGCGGCATCCTCGCCGGAATTGGACAGGATGACATCGAATCCGGCAGCGTGGGCCGCATCGCTGATCCCGCGCACGGCCTGACCGAAATAAGGATTTTCGATATCGCCGACGACGACGCCTATCGTCTTCGACTTTCCAGTCGTCATACTGCGCGCAAGCTCGTTGGCCTGATAACCGAGCCTCTTTGCGGCTTCGCGAACCTTCTCCTTCACGACAGGGCTTGCCGTGCCGTAGCTGCCCAGGACACGCGCGGCCGTCGCCTTGGACACGCCCGCGCTCTGGGCAACGTCCGAGATGGTAACCAGCCGCTTTGACGCCGTTCTCTTCATCATGGGTCCGTGACATAGGCTGAGAAAAAAACGGCGTCAAGAAAATCACACCATTGACATGTGAGACCGGTCTCAAATACGCTTGATACCGGTCTCATTTGGAATACCGGCGCTTTTACGCCTTGGATAGACGAGGCCCTGCGGCAATCAAAGACGAAGGAATATGCATTTGACAGCCCCATCCTCAGCCAAGCGGGTCGCCGTGATCGGTGGCGGTATTTTTGGTGTTTCCTCGGCGGTTCATCTAGCCCGACTGGGCGTGCACGTCACTCTTGTCACGGAAGGGGCGCTCGCCAGCGGCGCGTCCGGTCGGTCCCTTGCATGGCTCAATTCGGCACGTTTCCGCTCCGCCGAATATCACCGTCTTCGGGTTATCGGCATCGATCGCTACCGGACGCTGGCAAGCCGCAATGAAGGAGCCGCCTGGCTTCGCTTCGACGGTGGCCTGACATGGGATGCGGACGACGCGTCGAACCGGATTGCGGAAGCCTACGCTCACGAGCAGGCGATCGGTTATGACTGCCAGCTTCTTGACGCAGCAGACGTGGCGAAGGTCACGCCCGGCATCAACGCGGCCGCGATTTCGCGTCAGGGCGCGATTTTCAATCCGGGTGAGGGCTGGGTCGATCTGCCTTCCCTGATCGACATCCTGCTGCAGGAATTCAAGGCCCTCGGCGGCCAGGTGGTAACCCATGCCGGCAAAGCTGTCGTCGATACCAAAGCCGGTCGTGCAGCCGGAGTCTCGACCGCAAACGGCATGCATATCGAGGCGGATGCGGTTCTCGTCGCCACCGGCGCAGCCGTGCCTGACATGGCAAAACAGGCAGGCCATATCATTGCCGATGACACGCCGATCGCGCTTCTGGTCAAATCGAAGCCTTTCAGGCCCGCAGTTCGCGCGGTTCTAAATACACCGAACGTGGCGCTGCGCCCCACGCCCGACGGCGCCATCGTCTGCGATTCCGCATGGTCGGAGGAGGAGCTCAATCGTGGGTCCGATGGGACTTACGAGGTGAAGGATGAGACGCTTCGCCGCCTTCTTTCGGAAGCCTCGAACGTGCTCGAAGGCAATCCCGCACTGGAATTGGAAAGCTATCATTGCGGACCAAAGCCGGTGCCTGGGGACGGGGAATCGGTGATCGGCCCGATCGAGGGCATCCCGGGCTATTTCGTCGCATTCAGCCATAGCGGCGCGACGCTGGGGCTGATTACCGGCGAGCTCATCGCCCGTGAAATCGTGACCGGTGAGATGAGCCCTCTGCTTGCAAGTTTCCGGCCGGCCCGTTTCGCGCAGAAAAGTCAGGCTTTGGCCTCGTAAGCCGCGCGTTAGGGAGGAGATCGCAGATGACGGCGAAGGAGAAGGGTTTGGAGATGACCGATCCGGAAATTGCCGTCGAATTGTCCGGCGTCGACAAATGGTTTTCCATCCTCCAGGTGTTGCATGACGTCAACCTCACCGTCAGGCGTGGCGAAAAAGTGGTGGTTTGCGGTCCCTCGGGTTCTGGCAAGTCCACCATGATCCGCTGCATCAACTATCTGGAAAGTCACCAGAAGGGCCGTATCATTGTCAACGGTACGGAGCTGACCGACAATAGGAAGATCATCGACCGCGTCCGGCAGGATGTCGGCATGGTGTTTCAGAACTTCAATCTCTATCCGCATCTTACCGTGCTCGAGAACTGCACGCTGGCTCCCCGCTGGGTAAAGGGCGTTGGGAGAAAGGATGCTGAGGCTGTGGCGCGCGCCTATCTGGAACGGGTGCGAATTCCCGACAAAGCCGATTTTTATCCAAGCCAGCTGTCGGGCGGACAACAGCAGCGCGCGGCGATCGCCCGATCGCTCTGCATGAACCCGAAGATCATGCTGTTCGATGAACCGACCTCGGCACTCGATCCGGAACTCGTGCGCGAGGTGCTGGACACGATGGCGCAGCTGGCGAGCGACGGTATGACCATGGTGTGCGTCACGCATGAAATGGGTTTCGCGCGGCAGGTGGCGGACAGGGTCGTGTTCATGGATGCGGGACGGATCGTCGAAACCGCGCCTCCAGAGGAGTTCTTCAGCAATCCACGGGAAAGCCGGACAAAGGCGTTTCTCAACCAGATACTGCACTAGCAGGTTATTTCTGCAGCCGGCGCGGTTTGCGGCAAAAAGCATACGGACGGGAAAACGTGCGGTGGACAAAACAATGATACAAAGGGAACAACAGCCATGTACATATCCATCAGCATGCTTCGCCGTTCGGCCATAGCGCTCGGCACTCTTGCCTTCGTGGTTCCGGCGCTGTCCGCCTCGGCTCAGGCCCTGCCGAAGGCGATCAAGGACGCCGGCGTGGTCCGGATCGGCGTCAAATGCGATTCTCCTCCGTTCGGAGCATCCGGCACGGACGGCAAGCCGGCCGGTATAGAGATCGAAATGGCAAAGCAAATCGGCATTGCCGCCTTCGGGGTCGCCGAAAAGGCGGAACTGAGCTGCGTAGCGACGGACGCCCGCATTCCTTCCCTGACTGGTGGGAAGATCGACCTGATCATTGCCACGCTCGGCAAGACTCCGTCTCGCGAACAGGTGATCGATTACTCCGATATCTACTATTGGGGCAGCAGCCGGGTGATCGTACCGAAGGACAGCAAGGTTCAGAAGCTGGCCGACCTCGACGGCAAGTCGATGCTCATCATCAAGGGCGGGTCGCAGCTGAAGTGGCTGAAGGAGCGCATTCCGAGCCTGGAATTCGTCCAACTCAACACCAATGCCGACAATCTGCAGGCCCTGCAGCAGGGCCGTGCCGACGGATATGTGGGCGATGCGATCACCATCGCGACGCTTGCGGCCAACTATCCTGAATTCCGCACGCTGGAAGAGCCCGTCGATCTCGGCTTCAATGGCGTCGGCGTCCGCAAGGGTGAAGACGAGCTCAAGGCTTTCGTCAATGGCGTCCTCAAGAAACTGAAGAACGAGAAATTTTACTCGAAGACGGTGCCGACCTTCGTCAAGGATCCGATTGTCGCGGCGGAAATGGTAAAATCCTTCGAAACGGATCCGCCGGCCGCAAAGTGAACGAACATGGGTCCTGACGGTTCGACCGTCAGGACCCATGTTCACCGGTATTTTCGAGCAGGATGACGGCCATGGATTTTGCTTATATTCTCGAGGCCCTGCCGGATCTGATGACCGGTCTGAAAATGACGCTGATCGTCAGCTTTCTCGCAATATTCCTGTCTTGCCTTATCGGCCTGTTAGGCGCGGTTTTGCGGACAAGCGGGATTAAGCAGCTGCAATATGCTGTCACTGCCTATGTCGAATTCATCCGAGGCACGCCTTACCTCGTGCAGATCTTCTTTATCTTCTATGGCCTTCCGAGCCTGGGGATGCGGTTCAGCATCTTCTGGTCCGGGGTCATTGCGCTGACGGCCTGGGCAAGTGCCTTTCAGATCGAAAATTTCCGGGCCGGTCTCGCGGCTGTCGGCAGAGGAATGCATGATGCGTCGGCGTCGCTCGGTCTCAAGCGATGGCAACATTCGGTATTCGTCATCCTGCCTCTGGCGACCCGCGCCGCTCTGCCGTCGGCTATGAATACGATCGTGGCAACGGTGAAGAATTCCGCATACCTGCAGGCGATCGGCCTGGTGGAACTGACTTTTGTCGCTGTCGACCGGATCGCCTACGATTTCCGGGCGATCGAGATGTTCGCTTCGATTTGCGTGATTTATCTGCTCTGCGTCTTCACCATCTCTGGCCTCGGCTACGTGGTCGAACGGCGTCTCAGCCGACCATTCGGCGGGAGGTAGACGATGCTGCTTCTGGAATTCCAGTCCTTCCTTTTGGGCGGTCTCTTGAATACCCTGTTTCTCTCGTCGGTCATGATCGCAGGCGGCACGCTTTTCGCGGTGATCTTCGCAGCCGGTCTTTCCGCCCAATCGGCGTGGTTGAGACGACCTGTCTACGGTCTCGTCGAATGCCTTCGCGACATTCCGCTGATGGTCACGGTGCTGATGGTCTATTTCGTGCTGCCGCATGCGGGGCTATCGTTCAATCCGTTCTGGTCGAGCGCCCTCAGCGTGTCGGTCTGGGGCGGGGCGAACGGCGCGCATATTATTCGCGCCGGCCTGCTGTCCGTGCCGAGCGGCCAGCGGGAAGCTGCGCTGTCATCCGGCCTGGGCGGCTGGAAAGGACTGTTTTTGGTCATCCTCCCGCAGGCGATGCCCGTCATTCTGCCCCCTTACGTCAGCCTCGTCACCAGCCTCACCCAGGCGAGTTCGCTTGGTGCGGTCCTCGGTGTCAACGAACTGCTGCGCTCGGCGCAGATCCTGATCGAGCAGACGACGATCGCGCGCGGAGGAAGCCCGGCCTATCTGGTCTATGGTTCCATTCTGATCGTGTATTTCGCTCTCTGCTGGTCGATATCTGCCTTGGGCGCGAAGCTCGAGCGGCATTTCGCGAAACCATACCTGCGTGCGAATGGCAAGACTCAGCCAGCGGCGCCTACGGTTGCCCTGCAAGCCACCATGACCTGAGCTGCAGTCCGAATGATATCGAGCGGGCCGGTTCCCCTCGCTCACGCAATTGCTGCAGAACAGCGGCAGCCGTCACAGCTGCCGCAGGATTCTACTCGCTTTTAGAACTTGTATCCGACTGCCAGCATTGCAAAGGGTTGAATGTCGTCCTTGACGATCGGGCTGTCCTTGGCATCCCCGAGCAGGAAGCCCGCGCCGCCGGCGCCTGTGACGCTCCAGTTCTCGGTCATCATGTAGGTGACCGAGCCCTTGAGATCGACGCGCTTGATCCCCGCCTTCGCTTCGTATTCCGCCAGGCCGGACCGAGCTGACTGGATCGACGTCACCCCGAAATACGACTCCATGTGCTTGTCGTCGGCCCATGTGCCGGACACATCGGCGGAGAAGATGAACCGTTCGTAGCGATGGGAAACTTTCGCGCCGAAAGTGCCGGTCAGTCCCTCGCTGCCGCCTATGGTCTTGTCCAACTTGGCGTAGACGCCGAATGGACCGACGTCATAGCTGACGATCCCTCCGATGACGCCGCCCATGTCGATGTCGCCCAGACCACGCAGATGGTCCGAGTCGTCCTCCTTGCGCCCCATCTCGACGCCACCGGTAACACCTACCCTGAAACCGTTTGTTTCGAAAAGATCGACAGTGAGGCCACTGGTATCGAGGTGCATCCGCTCCCCGAATTGGGCGGAGATAAGCGGAAACGGCTGCACCTCAAATTCGTCGGATCCCTCGTACTCGGGCATATAGATTGCTCCGACGCCGATCGTCACCTTCCAGTCATGCAGTTTGCCGCGAATTCCGCCGTAGCGTCCGGTATCGAACTGCTGGGGAGGGGCAATCGCCGCGTCCGTTGCTTCAAGGTCGGCCGCGAATGCCGTGACCGGGAAGAGCGCCGAGGCTGCGGCCAATGCCGCGATCGAGATTTTTATCGTCCACCTTCGCTGAATGATGTCGGAAGCCCCAACTCCGCTAAAGACCGTATTGCGGTGCCGGTCTTCCGGATGATGTTGATCGTGCTGGCTCACCAAATTAACTCCTGATTATAAAAGCTAAAGAAACCGGGGGTATGGTTTCGGGGAGAAGTTGCGGTTGAAGAATTGCCGCAGCATTACAAGTCGAGATGAAAATCAGCCGGCGATGTCGGTGCGCCAGGGCCAAGCGATAGCCACTAATCCTGCTGCGAATGCCGGCGAACAGCGGACGAACGGAGCAAGGCTTTGGGGGTGGTGGCCATTGCTCCGTCCGTCCATGCCGCCTTACGGAGCCGCCGGTCGCTGGAGGGCTCGACCGCCGTTCCTCCGTAAAAAGTGCAACAGCTTCGCTGACGCGTATGCCGGCTCACTTGGATGATATGTCAGTGTGTAATGATCGGTTTTGGCTTCTTGTCGGTCCATTCCGGCGGCGCGCCATACTTGGCCGCCACGACTCCCACCAATCCAGGCGCGCGCCCGAAGGTGTCACACGCCGGGTATTTCGGTTTTCCGCCGAGCCAGGACCGCATCCTTTGCCCTGAAGGAAGGGAGACGTTCAATCCTTTCGGCTCCTTGCCGGAAATGAGCATTCGCGAAAAGTCGGACGCGAACTTCGAGGCGAGGCCGTATGCGTCCCCGACTTCAGAAACGCGGGGCTTGTCCTGGATCGAATTTGCGCCGCGGGCCCACACCATCGCCGCGCTCTGAATGCCGCCGCCATCGACAGCCTCCGCTTCGACGGCCAATCCTCCGAGGCCGAAGGGCAGGCGTGGCACGCTGACGGGCAGGACAAAGCCGGTGCCGACGGTTACGGCGGTTGCAACCCCGGCCATCGTCTTGTTCGTCGGGACAATATCGGTGACGACGGACCGTATTGTCAGATCCGCCGGTTGGCCGGCCGAGACCATCTGGTACTTGTCGCTGAGGGCGACGCAGAGCGCCCGGTCCAGAACGTTAGACACCAGCGAGCGGTCGGCTTCCGATTTGATGCGGGATGCGGCGCTGAAAGAGAAAGTCGTCGGCATGATGCTGACGGTCTGCACCGCGGCCATATGTCCACCGTCAATGTAGAGACGTTTCTTGGCCAGCGTTCCTTTCGGTGCGCCGAGATTGCCGTAGGAGGTCAAGGTGCCTCCTTCCTTCAGAGGCACCGAAGTGCATCCACTTGCCGCAAGGGTCAGAGACAAAGCGAGACCCAGAGATCTGAAAGCAGGAATTGGTGAAGGGCCGAGACGTCGGGGAAACAATTGAATGGATGGATTGCTGCGCACGCTTTCTGGCCTCCGTCAGGGATGTTCTGGGATGACAGTGAGGGCAAAGGATTGCGGCGGCATTACAGAGGAGCGGTCACGGGCGAGCACGGTGCCGTCTGTCAGAGTTCGATTGCAACCTGCGTTCCGGTCGAGCCGCTTTGGAGACTGACTTGTCCGCGATGGTTTGCGACGATCTGTTTCACCAGGCTTAAACCAAGCCCTGCGCCTCTGCTTTTGGGGGTAACGCGGTAGAAGGGCTCGAAAACCAGCTCCTGATGTTCGGCCGGTATGCCTGACCCTTCGTCGGCCACGGTGATCCGCCCGCCGGCCGAGACCGAAACAGTGATCATTCCCCTATCGCCACCGTGGTCGATCGCATTGCGGACCAGATTGCTGACCGCCCTTGGCAGAGCGGAAGGGCTGCCGCGCCGCTCAACGCTTTCCACCTCGCTTTGAAAAGAGATCTGGTAGCCGGCAGCGATCGCCTGAGGTGCCAGGTCGGCAACCACCGTGCGTGCGATCTCGACGAGATCGACCGCTTCATGGAGATCGGTCGCCTGGTCGTTGCGCTCAAAGTCCAGGAGCTGTTCGGCGGTCTCGGCCAAACGCGCAACGTCGTTCAACAATCGCCTGCGTTCCTGACCCTCGGGCGTCCCATCGATCCGGGTCTGCATGATGGCGATCGGTGTTCTGAGCTCATGCGCCGCGTCGATCAGGAAGCGCTGGCGTTTCTTCAATTCACTCTCGAGCCGCTCCAGCGTACCGTTGAATGCAATCACCAGCGGAGCAACTTCTTTGGGAATACCTTCCACCGGCAGGCGTGCTCCGTGCTGGCGCGGTTGGATCTGCGATGCTTTGTCAGCGACATCGCTCACCCGTGCGAGCGCGTGGCCGACGATGCGCGGAACGGTAAGGAATATCGCTGGCAGAGCGACGGCAAGCAGAGAGACATAGATCGGGTAGGCCCTGGTCAAAAGAGCGAATGCTGGCCAACCTTTGCCAGCCACTCCACCAAAAAGAATCCGTACCTCGCCGAAAGCTGTTTCGGCACTATCGATCGTCGCGACCTCTTTTGTCGTAGCCGACCCCCGTATGTCTGCATCGTCGAACAGATGGACCAGATGCGCGAGATCCCGATAGGGTGGGGGGATGGTGCCATAGGACACGGATGCACCATCTATCGTAGCCACCACATACCAAAGGGCACTGTTCTGCTCCTTGAGTGCCTTTAGCTCCAGCGTTTCTCGCAACTCCAAACGTCCTTGGCTGCCGCGTGACGTGGCCGCAGCTATCGCTGAACCAACCGTCTCTTCCATGGCGATGTTGGGCGACATGATCGTCGCTGCCCATACGCAAAGCCCGATGATCACCGCGGCAACCACCGCGATGATAACCAGGCTGAGTTGCCAACTCAGCTTCCACCAAAGGGAAGGGGTAGACCTGCCGCGCATCATTCCTCCCTCAGGAGATACCCGACGCCGCGGATATTGTGGATCGCGACACCGGCACCGGCATCCAGCAGTCGTTTGCGCAATCTTGAAATATGCGCATCGAGCGCGTTCGACTGGATTTCTTCTTCGTAATTGTAGACTGCGGCCTCCAGGGTCGATCGAAGGACGGTTTTGTCTTTCCGCTTGGCCAGCGCCACTAGGACGAGAAGTTCGCGCCGGGGCAGGTCGAGCGGGGTCGACGCCACGGTTACGCTCAAATGCAGGGGATCGATCACCATCCGGCCCACCGTGATTTGAAGTTCCGCCAGACTTGGCGGTCGGCGCAAAACCGCCCGCAATCGCGCCATCAGCTCGTCCACAAGAAACGGCTTGCCCAGATAATCGTCCGCGCCGACATCCAGCCCTTCGACACGCTCCAACGGCTCATTGCGCGCCGTCAGCACGATGACCGGCGCGTCGGTGCCTGTCCGCCTCAACATCGGAATGAAGGTCAGCCCTTCGCCATCAGGCAGCCGTCGATCGAGAAGGATTGCATCGTAGGTATTCTGGCGCGTCAATTCGAAAGCGTCCGCAAGATGCGTGGTGTGATCGGTGACAATGCCGTGTTTGCTCAGCGCCGCTGAAAGAGCGTCAGCCAGCTCTCTCTCGTCCTCTATCAATAGAAGTCTCATCGTCCCTTGGCTCTCCTGTCCCGTTGTTCTCTGCCGCGAAGATTGCGGCAGCATGACGGGGACAAAGGAACCATCAGGTAATGTTGCTGCAATTCTCAAAGCCTAGCAACCGGAACCATCCAGTCGCGAAAACGCGAGGCGCCGCCCGCAGGTGGCCGTGCTTTAAATCCAGGGAATGTCGCTATGGCTTTGAAATGGACAATGAGATTGACCAAGGCGGGGATGCTTCTGGGAGGCGTCTACCTCGCCGTCGTGTTTATCGATCCCGCACGCGGAACGGTCGATGCGAATGAACGGGTGAAAGAGGTTGTCGCGGCGGTCGCGGCGAACCAACGCGATAAACCGCTGGAACTGGCTCCTTCGGAAATTGCTGACATCCGGCCCACGTCGATCGTGGAACGGCTGCGCGTCAGCGGGGACCTCGAGCCGATCAATCGCGCCGTCCTGCACGCCAAAGATGGAGGCAGGATCATCGAGGTTCGCGCCGTTGCGGGACAGGCGGTCAGGGCAGGGGACGTGCTGGCTCGTTTCGAGACGGACGATCTCCAGTCATTCCTCAAGCAGCGTGAAGGGGATCGCGATGTCGCGGCGGCGGAGATGCTGCTTGCCATGCAGTCGCTCAACAGGATCGAACAGCTCGCGGACAAGAACATCGCGAGCCAGGAGCAGCTCGACAAGGCACGAAGCGAAGTTGCCGCCTCGACTGCCAGACAGAAAAGCCTTTCAGCCCAGGCCGATATCGCACGCACCGCTTTGCGGGAGGCCGAAGTTCTGGCGCCGTTCGACGGGGTCGTCTCAAGCCGGGCGATCAATCAGGGCTCCCGCGTCGGCGTCGGCGCCGAACTTTTCACGATCGTCGATACGAGCATTCTGGAAGCAAAAGTCCTGGTCTCGACGCGCGACGTGCACCGCGTTGCGATCGCCCAACGAGCAGAATTGCACATCGACGGGCTTGACGGGCAAACCGTTGTCGGAAGCGTGGATCGTATCGGTCCCGTCGCCGACCACGGCACGCGCTTCATTCCGGTCTATATCCGGCTCTCCAACGGTGGCGCCCGCCTGCGAGGCGGATCGTTCGCGACGGGCACGATCCTGGTCCGGCAAAATGAAGACGCGATCGTGATACCGGCTATCTCGCTGCGCAAGGACGAGACGGGAGACTATGTCCTCAAGCTGAAAAAAGGCCGTCTCGTCCGCCAGCCCGTGACTGTCGGATCGGGATCAGGCGGGAGTGACGGCCTGGAGATTTCCGAGGGCCTGGCTTACGGCGACACGATCGTGACCGTACCGCTGCCTGAGTTGCGACCGGACGTCACCGTCACGATCCCGAAGGCGGGCTGACATGTTTCTCACCCGCATTTCGATCGGTCATCCCGTCTTCGCCACCATGATGATGGTGGTGCTGCTTGTGCTTGGCGCGTTTTCCTACCAGCGCCTCGGCGTCGACCAGTTTCCGAATGTCGACGTCCCGGTTGTCGTGGTCACGACGACCTATCCAGGTGCGACGCCCGAAACCATCGAGACGGAGGTGACCAGGCCCGTCGAGGAGGCGCTCAATACGATCAGCGGCCTCGATGAAATCACGTCGACCTCCTACGAAGGACGGTCGGTCATAATCGCCCAGTTCAAGCTGGAGGTGGAGAGCACGACGGCAGCGCAGGACGTCCGCGACAAGATAGCAGCACTCGAAGCAGACCTTCCGCAGGAAGCCGACAAGCCTGTCGTGGCGCGGTTCAATCCATCGGACGAACCGATACTTTCGGTGGCGATCAGTTCGCCCTCTCTCGGAATGCCGGAACTCACAACGATCGCCGACCGGCGCGTGTTGCGCCAACTGACGACGATAGCCGGGGTCGGGCAGGCGACGCTGATCGGCGGGCAGAAACGGCAGGTCGACATCAGCATCGATGAGACGCGGCTGCGCGCATTGGGTATCGGCGTTGACGAAGTCATCAAGGCCCTCCGGGCTGCCAATCAGAACAAGCCTGCCGGAAGCGTGATCAGTGGTCTGACGGACCGCACTATTCAGGTGCAAGGGCGGATTGCGGAACCCAAGGATCTTCTGGATGTGATCGTCGCTCGCCGCGGCGGCGGAGCTGTCTATCTCCGCGATGTTGCCACCGTAAAGGATGGCGCAGCGGATCCGGAAAGCCGTGCGATCTATAACGGCGAACCAGCGCTCGCCGTCGCCATCGTCAAGGTCCGGGATGCGAATACCGTGCAGGTGGTGAGCGATGTTCGCAAGCGGCTCGATCAACTGAATGCCGAACTCAGTGCCCAAAACATGCGGCTTCAAATCATCACGGATGCCTCGACCCCCATTCAGGAGTCGCTTGGCCAGGTGCAATCGACATTGATCGAGGGAGCGGCATTGGCGGTCGTCATCGTTTTCCTGTTCCTCAACTCATGGCGAAGCACGGTGATCACGGGGCTGACGCTTCCAATCGCCATGATCGGCACGCTTGCTGTCATCGACTTTCTCGGCTTCACGCTCAACATGCTCAGCCTGGTGGCATTGACGCTCTCGATCGGCATTCTTGTCGATGATGCGATCGTGGTGCGCGAGAACATCATGCGCCATCTTCACATGAGCAAATCGCATTTCAAGGCGGCTCTCGATGGCACGAGCGAAATCGGCCTCGCGGTGACGGCGACGACCGCCACGATCGTCGCGGTATTCCTGCCTGTCGCGTTCATGGAAGGCATGGTTGGGCGCTTCTTCTACGAGTTCGGGGTTACAGTTTCCGCTGCCGTGCTGATCTCGCTGTTCGTCGCCTTCACCCTCGACCCTATGCTTTCCAGCGTCTGGCATGATCCCGACGCCGAGCCCGGCGCAAGGCGCGGACCGGTCGGACGGCTGATTGCGCGCTTCGATGCCGGATTCGAAAGGCTCGCCGAGCGCTATCGGCAGATTATCCGCTGGACCCTGCGACATCGTTTGATCACGCTCGCACTGACAGGCGGCATCCTCGTCGGCAGCATTTTGATGGTTCCCCTGGTGGGTGTCGAATTCGCTCCCAATGCGGACGAAGGTCGATTCCAGATCAACGTGACGACGCCGGCAGGTTCTTCGTTGGACTACACGCGCACCAAAGTTGGGCAGATCGAGAAGGCGCTGCATGAGTTTCCGGAAGTTGCTTCGATCTACTCGACGATCAACACCGGCAGCACCATGGGCAAACATAAAGCCGCCATTCTCGTCAGCCTCGTGCCGTTGGAGCAACGCAAACGGACGCCTGCCACAATCGCGGGTCCCATCCGGGAACGCCTTTCCGTCATACCGGGAACAAAGATCGCCATCATCCAGGAGGGCCTGGGCGGAGGCGCCAGTCCGATTCAACTAAGCGTTCTGGGTGACGATCAGCGGGTGCTGGAAAGGATCGCGGCGGATTTGACCAAAGGCATGCGCGGGATACCTGGCATGGTGGACATCAACTCAAGCGCTGGCGAGGAAAATTCCATCCTTTCCGTTCGGCTCAAGCGTGAGCAGGCGAGTGATTTGGGCATCGGTATCTCCGAGTTGGCCGGAATGCTCTCGCCGCTGATCGGCGGCGAAGACGTTTCCACCTGGACCGATACGCGCGGACAGACCTACGACGTTGTCGTGCGGCTTCCCCGCGACCAGCGCTCCAATGCCGCCGCTCTCGGGGAGTTGATGATCAAAGTCGCAGGCGACGACGCAAGCGATAGCCCGCGCATGGTCCGGCTGGATCAGGTCGCGGACATTGCAGTCGTCCCCGCGGCCTCCGAAATCCGTCGTCTCGACATGTCCAGAGAGATCCTGATCTCGGCGGATATATCTGGCCGAGCCGCGGGGGATGTCACAGCCGAACTGGAAGCCATGGTAGCCAAGCAGGATCTTCCGACGGGCTACCGCATAAAATTCGGCGGCGATTCCGAGGACATAGAGAAAGCGACAGGCGGCATGTTCAAGGCGCTGACGATGGCGGTGATCTTCATCTATGTCGTGTTGGCGTCGCAGTTTGGAAGCTTCACCCAGCCGATCGCGATCATGGCTGCACTTCCGCTGTCGCTGGTCGGCGTGCTTATTGGCCTCATGGTCGCGGGAAGCACCATCAACATGTTCTCGATGATCGGCTTCATCATGCTGATGGGGCTTGTTACCAAGAACGGCATCCTGTTGGTCGATTTCGCCAACCGGGAGCGCCGGCAGGGTTCGACCCTCAGCGAGGCGCTTGTCAATGCAGGCGCGGTACGGTTCCGGCCGATCATCATGACATCGCTCGCGATGATCGCCGGCATGATCCCGCTCGCGATGGCGGCCGGCGGCGGTGGCGCGCAACGGGCTCCGATGGCGCATGCCGTCATCGGCGGCCTTGTCAGTTCCACCCTGCTGACCTTGATCGTGGTGCCTGTCATCCTCTCCTGCATCGACAGTCTGACGCACTGGATTGAGGGGAGGGTGCGGACGCATTCGACCAGCGAAAACGAACTCCAATCGCCGAAATCGGCAAAGCAATGACCCGTAAAACCGTTCTCCGCCTGTTCGGCAGGTTTCTCTTCTCCGCCATCATGATGGCGGCCCTTTTTGGAGGGCCGCTTGTACTCCTGGTTCTTCTCTCCAGGCGGTTCACCATGTAGCGGACTTGCTCGGTTAGAGGTAGGTCGGCTGGCAGGCCAAGGGATTGTGCCGACCCCTTTTAGGCGGGATTGAGGGCGGCAAATATGTTGTCATAAGTTCCGTCGCGTTCAGCCCAGCGGCGGGCCTGATCGCGTTCGAGGAGCAACTCGCCGCGAGGGTGGTTGCCTTGCTCGAGCATCGCAATCACCTCCGAAATATAAGAGCCCAGAGGCATCGCGCGAGGATCGGCAGCCTGTGCCGTACCGGTCAATTCGGTCTGGACATAGGGCGGCGACAATTCGAGAACCTCGACAGGCAAGGTGCGAAGCTGGTGGCGCAGCGAGACCAGCCATGAATGCAGGAACGCTTTGCTCGCGCAATATGTGGCAAAGTCGGCGCGAGGCACGAAGGCGAGCGCCGAACTGGTCGCCATGATAGTTGCGTGACGTTGCTTCCTCAATGTCGGCAGGAAGGCGGCAATCACGCGCAGCACTCCGAGGATATTCGTCTGCACGATCGTTTCGGCCTCGGCCACCTTCCAATCACCAGACGCGATATCCTCAGTTCGAGAAATCCCGGCGTTGGCTATCAATACATTAAGGTCGGGGAACCGCACGCGGACGTCGCTCGCCAGGCGCGTCAGGGAGTGGGGATCGTCCAAGTCGAGGTGCATCCCGACAATGCCGGGGCGACCGGCCGCGATGCTTTCAAGCAGATCCTGCCGCCGTCCCGTTACGATGACGCGGTTGCCTCGATCATGAAGAGCTTCGGCAAGCGCACGGCCAATCCCGCTCGTGCCGCCAGTGATCAGTATAGTGTTGTCGGTCATTCTCATTGTTGGAACCTTTCCGAAGTTCTGCGTTCAGGGAAAGGCCACGGCGTAGTCATCGAAACCCATACGGGCACCCCTCATCGAAGACCAGGTTTCCTTGGTCTTGGCGAAAGATCGGCCTTGGGTGATGATATAAATCCATACCGCACGCCTTCAAAGTCGAGTTCTCCCTGCTGGGACCTTCTCGACAAAGGACGCGTTGGATGACGGTAACGCCTACGACAGCGCGGGTTCATCGCTGTAGCCAAACAACTAACCGAGCCAGCGCCCGCGGTCAACGCCGTTGCCCGAGCGGTGTTTGCTTTTGGGAATATCAAAAAGCCCCATAGCCGGTAAGGGCTACGGGGCTTGAGGCAACGAAATGTCGCGAGATCGGGATCAGCACGAGTTTGCCCGGTTCGTCGGGCTGTTCGGGTCGGACGTAGATGCGTTGGTGCCGTTTGCCCCCGCAGTGGTTGGGCTCTGGCCGCAATTAGCGTTCGTGCTGCCTGAATTACCCGCGCCTTGCGCGTTGGTGCTGCCCGTCGTTGTCGTGTCGGGCACTATCGCGCCTCCGGCTCCAGTGCCCGGGGTTCCAGTGCCGGTGGCGTCGGTCGATGTGCCGGTGCCTGAAGTGCCGGTCGAACCCGAACCGCCGGAACCGGTGCCGCCGCCAGTACCTTGTGCAAATGCAGAAGTAGCAAGACCAAGTGCAAGAGCGCTCACAGTGAGAAGTTTTACGATCATGAAATGTTTCCTCTCTGTTATCACAACCGCCTCCTAACCGCGGATAGCATCGAAAGTTCCCTCTGCGCTGAAACCATTTGAAACAGTCGAAAACCTTGAGACGCAACTTGGTCGGAGGCGGCTTGGCCCATGGCGGTTCCTTGTCCATGCGCACAAATCTGCTTCAACGATCGGCCCGGGGTTCAAATCCTGAAACGGTGGACGGGTGTGCCGCGGACGCCGGCTTCGAAGGCAAAGAGCGTCCCGTGTTCGAACGTGCCGTTGTTGTCGGTGGAGAGGGTGGTGACGTAGATCGTCGCGAGATCCGGCCCGCCGAAACAGGGCATGGTCGGTGATTTCGCCGGCATTTTGTAGATCTCCACGACCTCGCCGTCCGGCGACAGCCGGTTGACACCGCCCGACAGGATGCCGGCGATCCAGTAGAAGCCGTTCGCATCCATGGCGGCGCCATCCGGCCGGCCTTCTTCCGGAGCGAAGTCGTGCAGCCGGCGAGGAGGACCGGTGACGCCCTTCTGCGGATCGAAATCGAAGACCTGGGCAAAAAGGCCGCTGCTGTCCGAGTGATACATGGTTCGGCCGTCCGGGCTCCAGGCAAGGCCATTGGAGGTCAGCAGCCCGCCATCGATGATCGTGGTGAAAGAGCCGTCGGGCATGACGCGATAAAGGCGGGCATTGCCGGTCTGCGGGATGGCCTCGTCACGGGTGCCGACCCAGAAGCAGCCGTCCGGGCCGACCTTGCCGTCGTTGAGCCGGCTGTCGGAGCGCCCGCCGTCGGGATCGCAGAGCAGCTTCATCGTTCCGGTTTTCGGGTTCAGGAGGTGAACGCCGTTTTCGAGCGCGACGGCGATATCGCCGCTTTCGCAGAGTGCCAGGCAGCCGATCTTGTGCGGCATGTCGTACCGGTCGACCTGTCCGTTGGCGCGCAGGCAGATTGCTGCCGGCGCCAGGATGTCGACCAGCCAGAGATCTCCGGTGCGGTCGTCCCAGGTGGGCGATTCGCCGACCTTCAGCGGAAAGTCGATGACCCGTCGCACCTTCGGGGTGATGATGTCCGGTTTGCTCACAACGCAGCCCTCCTGGGAACGATCAGGCCATTTCTGTCGCGCTGCCTGACTTGCCCGTCATGTTCGGTTTCGCAGAAGCTGCCGCCCTGAAAGAATGCGGCTACTGCACTTTCGGCTATCTGCTCGATACGCAGATGATCGCGACTATGGTCCTGCGGGCGATAACCGAGGCGCTCGGCAGTTTCGTCGCGCCACCAGCCGGAATCGTTGCGCGAAACGCCGTAGACGACAGCGGCGGCGATTTCCGGGTGGGTAAGGCCGATCCAGACGAGCTGGTAGAGGTCGCGAGGACTGATCCAGATGGCAGCCGTGCGTTCGCTGTTTGGATAGGCGGCAGCGTTGCCGATGCGGATCGACAGCGTTGAGATGCCAGCCTTGTCGTAATAAAAACCCGCCACCATCTCGCCCCAGCATTTTGACAGGCCGTAACGCGTGTCGGGGCGGGGAACATCGAACGGGGTAATCGTTTCGGACCGCGGATAAAAGCCAGTCGTGTGATTGCTGGAGGCAAAAACAACGCGGTTCACGCCGGTTGCGCGCGCTGCATCGTAGAGATTGTAGGTACCGAGGATATTTGTCTGGAGCATGTCGTCGATGCCTGCCTCGTTAGGCAGACCGCCAAGATGGATGACGCCGTCCATCCCGTCGAGGGCGGCGCGCATCGCATCTGCATCCGCGAGATTGCCTTCGAAAAAACTTTCGGTCGATGCAAGCTCTTTCGCCGGTCTGACATCGATCAGCCTGATATGCTGCACGACAGGGCGCAGAAAATCCCTGAGCTGCGTGGCAATGCGGCCCGCCCCGCCGGTTATTGCGATCCGTTTCAAAATGCGTCTCCCTGCGGCCGCCATCAGGCGTCGATAGATTGAGCCTCGACGCCTTGGAACATGCGGGCGCGCGCATTCAGGATATGCGTTTTCATGGCGTTGTGCGCATCCGTTTCCCGACGGGCGAGGATGGCTTCCACGATTGCCGCATGTTCGTCCTGCACATGGCGGACATGCAGCGGCGTCCGCTTGAGGCTGAGGCTACGCGTCACCGACATGCCGATCGAAAAATGCGGCTTGAACCACTCCCGGACGATCGTGTGGAACTGGTTGCCGGTCGCCATGGCGATGGCATCATGCAGCCTTTGATCCTCCTCGGCACCCAGTTCTCCGACCTCCAGACAGTGCTCGAGTGCCGCGAGCGCCGCCATGATGCGGACCTTGTCATTAACCTGCCAGTTGCGCGCCGCGAGTGCCGCAGCTTCCGCCTCAAGGCCTGCCCGGAACTCAAAAAACCGCTGCACGTCGGCCAGTGAACCGACTGGAACCTGGTTGAGGACTGAAGAGTCCGGCCGCTGTCGCACATATGAACCGGAGCCTTTGCGCGAGACGATCAGCTGATCGGCGCGCAGACGCTCCAGGGCCTCGCGCACGACCGGCCGTGACGCACCGAACATCACGGAGAGATTGGGCTCCGACGGGAGCCTTTCATTGACTGGAAAGCGGCCATCAGCAATCATTTCCACGATCCTCTCGTAGATGATGTCGCTGAAGCGAGGCTCTGCCTTGGCTGCCGCTATCACGCCGGCTTGGTTCATCAACGTCCCTTTTCACGTCCCCATTCGGGGAACTCGGGCTGCGCTTCCTTTTCCGGAGAATAGAGACCAGAAATCCTGCGGCCCGCCGTGAGCCTTTGATCGACGAAGGCTTCCTCCGCCACGTCTTGAGGATTGGCCACGTCTTGAGGATTGTAAGTCATGCGTCTCCTCCCGTTCGGCATGCTTTTGGGAGGTAGGACTATTGAGCCTGTCAAAATCTGTCAATACTTGTAATCATCTGAAAACCGGTTATGGTCCCGTTTGCCGATGGGATGGAGGTCCATGGCGGTCTGTTGGCTGGGAACCCGGCCAGATCGCCAACCAGGTCGGCACGGTCTGAATTGGGAGGAGATCTATGCGCGACGATGAAATCATGTCTTCCGGCGTAACCCGCCGGACATTCCTGGCGGGTGTCAGCGGGGCAGTGGCCCTGTCCATGGCGGGCGGCAGCGCGAGCGCTGCCGGGGCCAAGGAAGCACCGCAACTGGCAGCCCTGGTGAAGGACGGAAAGCTTCCGCCGCTGGCCGAACGGCTGCCGCAAACCCCCATGGTGGTGAAGCCCTGGGAAAAGATCGGCACGTATGGCGGCACGTTGCGGCGCGGCCTGCGCGGCTCGTCCGACCACAACGGCATCCTGCGCATGGTTGGCAACCAGGGCCTTGTCCGCTGGAATATGGACTTTACCGCAGTCCTGCCGAACCTTGCCGAGAAGTGGGAAGTCAATGCCGACGCCTCGCAATTCACCTTTCATCTGCTGAAGGGTGCGAAATGGTCGGACGGTCATCCGTTCACGGCCGACGACGTGGTGTTCGCGATCGAGGATGTCGTCAAGAACAAGGAGCTTTACAGCTCCACGCCGGCCCAGCTTGCCGTCGCCGGCAAGCCAGTGATCGTCGAGAAAATTGACGACTACACCGTCAAGTTCACCTTCGCCGCTGCCAACGCGCTCTATCTGGAAAACCTGGCGACCCCGCTCGGCCAGCATCCGACGCTGTTTGCCAAGCACTACTGCAGCAAGTTCCTTCCGAAATATAACCCTAATCTCGATGCGGACGCGAAGGCGGCCGGAGCGGCAGGATGGACGGAACTTTTCCGTTCCAAGTGCGGCGATATCGAAATCCCTTCTCGCTGGTCGAATGTCGAAAAGCCGACAATGGACCCCTGGGTCGTCAAGGAGCCCTATTCGGGCGGTGCAACCCGCGTCGTCATGACCCGCAATCCCTACTTCTGGCAGGTCGATACGGAAGGCAACCAGCTTCCCTATATCGACGAGTTGAATTTCGGCATCTCTCAGGACGTCGAATCCCTGATGCTGAACGTCATCTCCGGCAAGATCGACATCCAGGAGCGCCACATCAGCGTGCTGGCCAACAAGCCGACCCTGTCGCAGAACATGAAGAAAGGCGACTATCGCCTGATGACGCTGGTGCCGTCCGCAGCACAGCAATGCTCGCTCTATCTGAACATGACCCACAAAGACCCGGTGTTGCGCAAGATCTTCGCCGACAAGTCCTTCCGTCAGGCTCTGTCGACGGGCATCAACCGCCAGGAAATCATCGACATCGTCTATTTCGGCCAGAGCGAAGGTTACCAGACCGGTCCGCGGCCCGGTCATCCGTGGTACCATGAGAAGCTTGCGCGGCAGTTCACCGAATACGCCCCGGACAAAGCCAATGCCCTCCTGGACAAGGCGGGCCTAGACAAGAAGAACAGCAACGGGATCCGCCTGCGGCCGGATGGCCAGCCGATCTTCTTTGCGGTGGACGTCATCCCGACGCTTTATCCGGACCTCGTGGATACGCTGGAACTGGTGAAGGCGCATTGGGCCAAGATCGGCATCGACATGAAGGTCAATACGATCGAGCGTGCGCTGTATTACACCCGCGGCGATGACAATGCGCACGACGCGCAGGTCTGGCCGGGCCCGGGCGGTCTCGATCCGATGCTCGATCCGCGCGACTACTTCGCGTTCCACCCACAGGGTTCGCGCTACGCGATCCCGTGGACGCTCTGGTACACGTCGAACGGCCAGAAGGGTGAGGAGCCGCCGGAAAGCCAGAAGAAGCGCATGAAGCTCTTCGACGCCGCCCGCTCGACGGCCGATCTCGCCAAGCGCGGGGAGGTCATGAAACAGATCTTCGATCTGGCTGCCGAGGACTTCGAAGTGATGGGGATCTGCCTTGCTGTCGGTGGCTTCGGCATCATCCGCAACAATCTGCGCAACGTGCCTGAGAAGGAGCCGGACAGCTGGTCCTGGCCGAATCCGGGTCCCGCTCTGCCACAGCAGTTCACCTTCACGAGCTGATCTGGGTTTATCTCGCCGGTGCCGCCGTCTGATCGGCGGCGGCACTCCTCCAGCCCCGTTGCATGGACGTTGAAGCGACAGCCTTTGGCCTCGCGTCGGCATGCCGTGCAATCCGTATTGCGAGCGTTCGATGCTGAAATTCATCGTCAAGCGACTTTTCTGGATGATCCCATCGCTGTTTGCGGTGAGTTTCCTGGCCTTCGTCCTGATCCAGCTCCCGCCCGGCGACTTCGTCACCACCTACATTGCCACTCTCGCGTCTTCCAACGAGGTAGTCGACCAGAATACTGCCGCGCAGCTGCGCGAGCGGTTCGGCCTCGACCAGCCGATGTTGATACAATATTTGAAATGGATCTGGGGCATCCTCACCCGCGGTGATTTCGGCATCTCGTTCGAATGGCAACAGCCGGTCTCCGGTCTGATCTGGGAGCGCATGGCGCTCACTCTTGTGCTGGCCCTGGTCAGCCTGATCGCCACCTGGGCGCTGGCGCTGCCGATCGGCGTCTATTCCGCGGTCAAGAAATACTCGATCGGCGACTATGCCTTCACGGCCTTCACCTTCTTCGGCCTGTCTATCCCGTCCTTCCTGCTGGCGCTGGTGCTGATGTATGTCGCGGCGGTCGAATTCGGCGCGGACGTCGGCGGGCTTTTCTCTCCGGAATACGAGATGGCTTCCTGGAGCCTTGCCAAGATGTACGACCTGCTGACGCATCTGTGGCTGCCGGTTGCGATCCTGGCGATCTCGTCTACCGCAAGCCTGATCCGCGTCATGCGCGCCAACATGCTGGACGAGTTGCCGAAGCCTTATGTGACGACGGCGCGTGCCAAGGGTCTTTCCGAGTTCCGGCTGCTGATCAAATATCCGCTGCGCATCGCACTCAACCCATTCATCTCGACGATCGCCTGGCTGCTGCCGAACCTGATTTCCGG
Organism: Neorhizobium sp. BETTINA12A; assembly: GCF_023006485.1. Classification (NCBI taxonomy): domain Bacteria; kingdom Pseudomonadati; phylum Pseudomonadota; class Alphaproteobacteria; order Hyphomicrobiales; family Rhizobiaceae; genus Neorhizobium; species Neorhizobium sp. BETTINA12A. Next base: position 17,141 of record NZ_JALBGW010000026.1, on the reverse strand, counting down.
CTCCGTCGTTGTTGCGATCGTCCTCAACCTGCCGACCGCCGCCCCGCTGCTTCTGCAGTCACTGATGGCACAGGACATGTATCTCGCCGGCGCCTTCGTGCTTTTGATCTGCGCGCTCACCCTGATCGGCTCGCTGATCAGCGACATCCTGCTTGCGCTGGTCGATCCGCGCATTCGGCTAGAATAGGAGAACACCCATGGTCGATGTCTCCATCACCAATGTCAGGCCGGACCGCGCCGCCGTTGCCTCGCAATGGCAGCTCATCTGGTGGGCTTTCAAGCGGCATAAGCTCGCCATGGCGGCGCTCGTCGTCACGCTTGCCATGTATATCGTTGCGCTCGTACCGGGCTTCTTCGCGATCAACGACCCGTTCATGCAGAATGCCCGCTCGACCTTCCACCCGCCACAGAGCCTTCACCTGTTCGATACCACCAACGGCTTCCAGATCGGACCGCATTATTATGGGATGAAGCTGACGCGGGACCCGAACACGCTTGCTGCCGTCTTCGTGGAGGATACGGGCGTGAAGGTGCCGATCGCCTTCTTCGGCCGAGGTTACACCTATTCGGTACTCGGTCTTTTCGAGACCGACATTCACCTGATCGCCACCACCGACAAGAGCAAGCCGCTTTATCTGTTCGGCGCCGATCGCCTCGGCCGTGACGTCTATAGCCGCACGGTGCAGGGTGCCCAGATATCGCTGTCGATCGGTCTGGTCGGGGTCTTCCTGTCGCTGCTGCTCGGCATCGTTCTCGGCGGCATCTCCGGTTATTATGGCGGCCGGATCGATTTCGTCATGCAGCGCGTCATCGATTTCGTGCTGTCGCTGCCGACGATTCCGATCTGGCTGGCGCTGGCGGCCGCATTGCCGCAGGGCTGGCCGGCGACACTCCAGTACATGATGATCACCATCATCCTATCGTTCACCGGTTGGGCGCAGCTTGCCCGCGTCGTGCGCGGTCGCTTTCTGTCGCTTCGCACCGAAGAATTCGTCGCCGCAGCACGCCTCGACGGCGTCTCGGAAGGCCGCATCATCTTCCGCCATATGCTGCCAAGCTTCTCGAGCCACATCATCGCCTCGATGACATTGGCGGTGCCTGCGATGATCCTCGCGGAGACCTCGCTATCGTTCCTCGGTCTCGGCCTGCAGCCACCGACGATCTCCTGGGGTGTGCTGCTGCGTGAAGCGCAGAACATCCGCTCCATCGCCACCGCTCCATGGCTCTTCATGCCGGGGCTTGCGGTCGTCGTCGCCGTCATGGCGCTCAACCTCTTCGGCGACGGCCTGCGTGATGCGGCCGATCCCTACAACAAGTGAGGCGCCGATGACCGATGTCCTTTCCATCGTCCCCCGCCCCTCGATTGCAGCGGGCAAGCCGTTGCTCGAAGTCAAGAACCTGGTGACCGAGTTTGCGCTCCGCACCGGCGTCTTCAGGGCCGTGGATGATCTTTCCTTCTCGATCGAGCCTGGCAAAACGCTCTGCGTCGTCGGCGAGAGCGGATCGGGGAAATCCGTGACCGCGCGCTCGATCCTGCAGATCGTGGACTCGCCCGGCGAGATTGCCTCCGGATCGATTTTACTGCACCGCCCGGACGGCACGTCGCTCGACCTCGCTAAGCTCAACCCGCGCAGCCGGGCGATCCGCTCGGTGCGCGGCCGCGACATCGCGATGATCTTCCAGGAACCGATGTCGTCGCTCTCGCCCGTGCACACGGTCGGCGACCAGATCACCGAAGTGCTGCGATTGCACCTCAACATGAGCAAGGCGCAGGCAAGGACTGAGGCAATCTCGCTGCTGCGGCAGGTGGAGATTCCCGATCCGGAAAAGGCGCTCGATCGCTACGCCTTCCAATATTCCGGCGGCATGCGCCAGCGCGCCATGATTGCCATGGCGCTCGCCTGCAAACCGCAGCTGCTGATTGCTGACGAGCCGACCACGGCGCTCGACGTGACGACTCAGGCCGAAATCCTCGACCTGATCAAACGGCTGCAGCAGTCGACCGGCATGGCCGTGCTGTTCATCACCCACGACATGGGCGTCGTCGCCCAGATCGCCGACGACGTGCTGGTCATGCATCATGGCGTCGCCAAGGAATACGGGCCGGTCGAGCAGATCTTCCATGCGCCGCAGGATCCTTACACGCGCATGCTGATCGGTTCGGTGCTGAAGCTGGAGCAGAAGGCCGAGATCAGGCTTGCCCGTCCGCCGCTCGACACGACAGCCGAGCCGATCCTCACCATCCGCAACCTCTCCATGCATTTCGGTGACATGAAGGCGCTGAACGACGTCTCGATCGCGCTGCTTCCCGGCGAGACGCTCGGCATCGTGGGAGAGAGCGGCTCCGGCAAGACGACGATGGGCCGCTCGATCATGCGTCTCTACGACCCGACGGGCGGCGAGATGCTCTATCGCCGCGCCGACGGCAAGGTCGTTGATCTTGCCAAACTCGAAGGTGCCGAGCTGAAGGCCGCGCGGCGCGAACTCCGTATGGTTTTCCAGGACCCGTTCGGGTCGCTCAATCCGCGCATGACCGTCGCACAGGTGATCGGCGAACCCCTGCTGGTCAACGGCATCGCCCGTGGCAAGGAACTCGACGAGCGGGTCTGCCATCTGATGGATCAGGTCGGCCTCGATCCGGCGGGACGCGAACGTTACCCGCATGCGTTTTCGGGCGGGCAGCGCCAGCGCATCGGCATCGCCCGGGCGATCACGCTCAATCCGCGCATCATCGTCGCCGACGAGGCGACCTCGGCGCTCGACGTTTCCGTGCGCTTCCAGGTGCTCGATCTTCTCATGCGGCTGCAGGACGAACTTGGTCTCGCCTATATCTTCATCAGCCATGACATTGGGGTCATTCGCTACATGTGCGACCGGGTCGGCGTCATGTATCGCGGCAAGCTTGTCGAAGTGGGCGAGGCTGACAAGGTCTGCAATGCGCCGGACCACCCTTATACCCAAGCGCTTATCTCGGCCATTCCGCGACCGGATCCGCGCGACCGCGATCGCTCCAGGCGATTCCGTTATACCGAACCCAGCCAGGTCAAGAATGGGAGCACGGCAGGATGAAGATCACCGGTATTCGCACCTTCCTTATGCAGGTAGGCTCACCCGACCTTGAGGCGCGGCAGACGGTGCCGGTGCCAAAGTCGGCCCAGCCTTTCGGCGGAACCCGCAACTGGCTCTTCCTGAAAATCGATACCGACGAGGGCATTACCGGCATCGGCGAATGCTCCGGCTGGCCGCGTGTCGTCGAAACCGCGATCAAGGATCTCGCCCCGCTTCTGATCGGGGAGGATCCGACTCATATCGAAAAGCTGTGGCAAAAGATGGCGATCGCCATGATGGGTCACGGCATGCTCGGCACGGTCGGTGGCGGCGCTGCGACCGGCATCGACATGGCGCTATGGGACATCAAGGGCAAGGTGCTGGGCGTGCCGGTATGGAACCTGCTCGGAGGCAAGCTGCGTGACCGAATTCCGATCTATTCGCATGCCAACACGGTCGAAAAGGCGCTTTCCCTCAAGAACCGCGGCATCAAGGCGCTCAAATGCGGCGGCGTTTCCGATCCGGTTCGCAAGGTCGCCATGCTGCGCGATGCCGTCGGCGACGAAATGGACATCGCGATCGATCTGCACGGCCCGCCGTGGATGACGCCGGCCGATGCCTGCCGCCTGGTGCGCAAGCTCGAACCCTACGAACTGCTTTGGGTTGAAGATCCGATCGCCCCGGATAATGTCGAAGGATACCGACGTATCCGCGACGCAGCCCATATCCCGCTCGCAGCCGGCGAACGCACTGCGACCATCTTCGGCGAACGGCAACTGATCGAGGAAGAACTGGTCGACGTGATCCAGCCGGATACGGGACGCGCCGGCGGCATTACCCAGATGAAGAAGATCGCCGCGATGGCGGAAGCGCATCACATCCAGATGGCGCCGCATTCTGGCTCGCTCGGCCCGGTCGCGGAATATGCGGCACTTCATCTGCTCGCCTCGATCCCGAACGCACTCATCCTCGAACGAATCGACGACGACTGGGAGGGCCGTAAGCACACGATCGTGCCGCACCCTGTCCAGCAAGGCGGTTCGCTTGCGGTCCCGAATGGGCCGGGTCTCGGCTGCGATATCGACGAGGAATTCGTCGCCCGCTTCCCGAGCGACGGCAATGTTTCGATCCCGGTGCAGGAAAGCGGCGGTGCCTACGCGCCGGGGACTCACGGCGAACGCCTCTATGTGCAGACGCGCCTGTCGCGTCGGCATTACTTCAACACCTGAGGGCGGCCTGGGCATGAAGAATTGATCGGGGCATCGTTCACGACGGCGATGAATATTGTGGGAATAGACGCTGTCCATCATTGCCGAGGCGATATAGGAAGGCGGCTCCAGCAACAGGCAGACCGCAATGGATGACTCGATCAAGATAGACAATCGCGGCGACTTCGGGCTGTGGGCTATCGAAGTGGCCAAGCAGATCGTCGCCGAAGAGGGTTTCGAACTGGCCAAAGCCTCACGAGACGGCACCGAGGACGAGGTCCGCGTCGCCGGCAACGCGCTGGGACAGGCGATCACCAATGCACTCATCGAAGTGTATGATGGCCTGCTCGAAGGCGTGCCTGAAGAGTAGTGCCCCCCTTATTCCGAGACAAGAGCACCTTGGTTCTGCGGAAACGGGAAAGGCCGCCGGCTGACCGGCGACCTTTTTCGGCTGTTATAGCAGCAGACGATTATTCAGCAGGCTGGGCTGAGGGTATCAGCACGGCGTTTTCGGCATCGACATTGCCCGCCATGGCGGCCGCGAACTGCGTCGGGTCCAGCTCATTTTCCCAGCGGGCAACGACGACGGTCGCGACCGCATTGCCGACCAAGTTGGTGAGCGCCCGGCATTCCGACATGAAGCGATCGATGCCGAGGATCAGCGCCATGCCGGCGACCGGCACGGATGGAACCACCGACAGGGTCGCCGCCAGGGTGATGAAGCCGGCTCCGGTAATGCCTGCAGCTCCCTTCGAGCTCAACATCGCGACAAGCAGCAGCAGGATCTGGTCGCCAAGCGTGATCGGCGTGTCGGTCGCCTGGGCGATGAAAAGTGCGGCAAGCGTCATGTAGATGTTGGTGCCGTCGAGATTGAAGGAATAGCCGGTCGGAATGACAAGACCGACCACCGAGCGTTTGCAACCGGCGCGTTCCATCTTTGCCATCAGGCCGGGCAATGCCGCTTCCGACGAGGAAGTGCCGAGCACAAGAAGCAGTTCTTCCTTGATGTAGCGGATGAGCGAGATGATCGAAAAGCCGTTGTAACGTGCGACGGCGCCGAGGACGACCAGCACGAAGAGGAGCGAGGTGAGATAGAAAGTGCCGATCAGCATGGCAAGATTGGCAATCGAACCGATGCCGTATTTGCCGATGGTAAAGGCCATGGCGCCGAAGGCGCCGATCGGGGCAGCCTTCATCAGGATGGTCACGAGACGGAAGATCGGCGCGGTCAATGCCTGCAGGAAATCGAGGACCGGACGGCCGCGTTCGCCGACCATGCCAAGAGCGATGCCGAAGAGAACCGAGAAGAACAGCACCTGCAGGATATCGCCCTGTGCAAAGGCACCGACGATCGTATCCGGAATGATGTTCATCAAGAAGCCGGTGATCGTGGTGTCATGCGCCTTCGCCGTATAGGTCGCGACCGCCTTGGCGTCGAGCGTGGCCGGATCGATGTGCATGCCGGCACCCGGCTGAACGATATTCGAGACGAGCAGGCCAACGGCGAGCGCGAGCGTCGAAAACACCAGAAAGTAGATCATCGCCTTGCCGGCGACACGCCCCACCTTTTGCAGATCGGCCATGCCGGCAATGCCGGTTGCGACGGTCAGGAAGATCACCGGCGCGATGATCATCTTCACCAGCTTGATGAAGGCGTCGCCGAGCGGCTTCAGGGACGCGCCGGTATCCGGATAGAAGTGACCGAGCAGGATGCCGGCGGCGATCGCCACGAGAACCTGAAAGTAAAGGTGGCGGTAGAAAGGAAGCTTGCCGTGCGTTGGCGCATCGGAAATCGTTGCGTTCATCATATCCTCCATGGCGCCCCAACCAAATTGGCCTCCCGGGGCGCGGCGTTGCTGTTGCTGCAGGCTTTCTCGGAGCAACATGCGTGCCAAAAGGGCGGATATTTCCAACCGTTTGATTTATCTCGTTTAAATTTGGATGTGGAAGGCGAGTTACAGGATAGGCCGTGCGGATTTTCGCATCGGCCTTTGCATTTCATGCGGATTTATGCACACATTCACCGATGCTTGAGCAGCGTCATCGAGAGAAATCGGTCAAGGTTCCCCCGTTCGCACGGTCAACCTGGCCCGTCTTTGGCCTGGCAGCCACCGCGCTCCTGATATCCGCTCTTTATGCGGCCGGTCACTACGGCCGCAGTTCCGCAGTCGCAGCGCTCATTGCACAGGGCCACGCCGATGCAAATCTGAAGGTTGCGCTGTTGCGTGCGGTGCTCGAAAGACCGCGCGCGCTTCCTCTGCTTCTGGCCGAGGACCAACAGGTGGTCGGCGCGCTCGCATCGAGAGACGCAGAAGCGGTCGATGCCCTGGACCGAAAACTGGAAGGGCTCGTGGCCGGCACCCACGCCTCCGTTCTCTACGTCACCGGTAGGGACGGCATCGCGGTAGCGTCCAGCAACTGGCGCGAACCCTTGAGCTTCGTCGGCAACGATTATTCGTTCCGCGAATATTTTCAACGGGCGATGGAGAACGGAACGGCAGAGCACTTCGCCTTGGGCAGCGTCAGCAAGCGCCCCGGACTCTATATCTCGCGGCGCGCCGAAAACCAGGCCGGCGCCCTCGGTGTCGTTGTGGTGAAGATGGAATTCGACCAGCTTGAAAGCGATTGGCGGGATGCAAACCGTCCCGTCTATGTCACCGACGCCAGTGGTGTCGTTTTGATAACCAGCATTCCGTCCTGGCGTTTTACCACCACTGCGCCATTGCCGGCAGAGCGGCTCGGCGCCATCCGCCAAAGCCTGCAATTCGGCGACGCTCCTTTGACGCCTCTTCCGATCGTGCGGCCGCAACCTCTCTCCGACGATGCATCGATCGTTTCGGCGGTTCTGCCGGGAACAAGCGAGGGCGAATATCTTCGCCTTCTGACGCCGGTCCCCTCGACATCCTGGCGCCTTGAATATCTCGTGCCGACCGAGCCGTCCGTGGCAGCCGCGGTACGCGAGGCGCGGCTGCTTGCACTTGCCGTGCTCGTTCCGATCCTGGCGCTGATCGCATTCCTTCTGAGGCGGCGGCAGATGATCACCATCCGGATCGCCGCGGAGAAAACCCTTCGCGAAGAGCTCGAACGTCGTGTCACGGAACGAACCGTCGATCTGAGCCGCGCCCGGGACCTCCTGCAGGAGGAGATTGCCGATCACCGCAGTACCGAGTCAAAACTACAGGTGGTGCAGCAGGAACTCGTGCAGGCAAACCGCCTGGCGATCCTTGGCCAGGTTGCGGCCGGGGTCGCCCATGAAATCAACCAGCCGGTCGCGACAATCCGCGCCTATGCGGACAATGCCCGTATCTTCCTGCAGCGGAACCGGAAAGCCTCGGCGGAGGAAAATCTCGGCGAGATCGCAGCGCTGACGGAGCGGATCGGCATGATCACCGAGGAACTCAAGGCCTTCGGACGCAAGGGACGAACGCCGCCCGAAGCCGTCGATCTGCGGGGTGCCATCGAAGGCGCGGTCGTTCTTCTGCGCAGCCGCTTCGCCGGGCGGCTCGACATACTCGCGATCGATCTGCCGTCGCCCGGCCTTGCCGTCACCGGCAATCGCGTCCGGCTCGAACAGGTACTGATCAATCTTTTCCAGAATGCCTTGGAAGCGCTGGAAGGCCGGACCGATGCAAGCGTCAATGTCTCCGTGGAGACGCTGCCGGACGAGATTGTGATCCGCGTCTCGGACAATGGTCCCGGCATTGATCCGGCAATCAGAAGCTCGCTCTTTTCGCCGTTCAACACGTCCAAGGAAAAGGGCCTTGGACTTGGCCTGGTCATTTCGAAGGATATCGTCGCCGACTACGGCGGTCGTATCGAAGTCGAAAGCGGCGAAACCGGCACGACTTTCATTGTCTATCTACGCAAGGCGGTATCATGAGCAATCCAACGCCCGTCATTCTAGTTGACGACGATGCCGATCTTCTCAAGGCTACCGCCCAGACGATCGAGCTTGCAGGCTTTGCGGTCTCTCGATTTTCCAAGGCTTCCGACGCGCTGGTCCGAATCGACGATGGTTTCGCGGGCGTCGTTGTCTCCGACATCCGCATGCCGGAGATCGATGGGCTGCAGCTCTTCGACCGCGTCCGCAAGCTCGATCCGGACCTCCCCGTCATCCTGATGACCGGCCATGGTGACATACCGATGGCCGTCAAGGCGATGCAGGATGGCGCTTACGACTTCATCACCAAACCTTTCCCCGCGGACCGTCTGGTGCAGGCCATCCGCCGCGCTGCCGAAAAACGGCGGCTGATTCTGGAGAACAGGACACTCCGCGATGTGGCCGAACAGGCACGCGACGACCTGCCGCTCATCGGCCAGACCGTCGCCATGGAGCGACTGCGCAGAACGCTTCGCCAGATTGCCGATACCGACGTCGACGTCCTGGTGACCGGAGAGACGGGCAGCGGCAAGGAAGTCGTTGCCAATCTGATCCATCGATGGAGCCGGCGCTCGAAGGGCAGTTTCGTCGCGCTCAATTGCGGCGCGCTTCCCGAAACGATTATCGAAAGCGAATTGTTCGGCCACGAGCCCGGCGCCTTTACCGGCGCGCAAAAGAAGCGGGTCGGCAGGATCGAATATTCGAGCGGCGGCACGCTTTTCCTCGACGAGATCGAAAGCATGCCGCCCGCCACGCAGATCCACATGCTGCGCGTCCTGGAAGCGCGTGAAGTGGCGCCTCTCGGCACCAATGAGACACGGCCGATCGACCTGAGGGTCGTGGCCGCCGCCAAGGTCGATCTCGGCGATCCCGCGCAACGTGGTGCATTCCGTGAAGACCTCTATTACCGGCTCAATGTCGTCACCATCTCCATCCCGCCGCTGCGTGAACGGCGCGACGACATCCTCCTCCTGTTCGGATTCTTCTGCGAACGGGCCGCCAAGCGGTTCAACCGTCAAACGCCCGCTCTGTCATCCTTTACCCGCCAATACCTCGAAACCCACCATTGGCCCGGCAACGTCCGCGAGCTGTCTCACTTCGCGGAGCGTTTCGTCCTCGGGCTTGCAGGTGACGACGAAAGGGCGACGGCGTCACCGGAGGCGGCCACCTTGACGTTACCCCAGCGTCTCAACCAGCATGAAGCGGAAATCCTCCGGGAGACGCTGGCCAGCAACGGAGGCGATGTCCGCCGTACGATCGAGGCGCTCGGTATTCCGCGGAAAACCTTCTACGACAAGCTCCAACGGCACGGGATAGAGCGCGCCTCCTTCGACCAGGGCGTCAAGCCGGCCCGATAGGGCCCAAGGCCGCAGACATGCTTTCTCGGTTCGCGCGATACGCAGGGGGCCGGGGGCCACGTCAGCGATAGACCGCGGCGTAAAAATAGGCCAACTTGCTGCCATCAAGCAGAAGCATGGCCATCCTTCATCAGCCGGAGAACAAGAGGCGCGAAAGAGCCCTACTCAGGCTACTGATCGGCGGTCATCAACGATGGTGGAGGATGAATGGCTGGTCGTCTGGACGGTAAGGTCGCGCTCATCAGTGGCGGCGCGGGCGGATGCGGGCTTGCCGCGAGCGAGCTTTTTGCCCGGGAAGGTGCTGCGGTCGGGATCGTTGATCTCCCGCATAGCCAGGGGGCGGCTGTCGCCGCTCGCCTGCGCGAAGAGGGTATGAAGGTTGCGTTTGCACCCGCCGACGTTTCCGACGAATTGCAGGTGAAACAGGCGGTAGAGGCGATTTCCGGCGAACTCGGACCGATCACGGTGCTGTTCAATCATGCCGGAACGATCATCGTCCGGCCGTTCCTCGAAACCTCGGTTGAGGACTGGGATCGGCTGATGGCCATCAATGTCCGCAGCATGTTCCTGATGACGCGTGCCGTCCTGCCGCACATGATCAAGGCTGGCGGCGGGTCCATCGTCTGCACGTCGTCGATCTCGGCGGTCGCCGCAACACCGATGGAAGTTCTCTACGATACGACCAAGGGCGCCTGCCACATGTTTGCCCGGGCGATCGCGGTCGAGTTCCGGGACCGCAACATCCGCTGCAACGCCGTCTGCCCCGGCTTCATTCAGACGCCGCATGGCCAGAAGGAGGTCGAGGAACTGACCCGCTACGGGGTCGACGTCTCGGATGCGGCGATCGCGGCCCAGCAGGGCCGGATGTGTCGGCCGGACGAGGTGGCCAAGGCGGCTCTCTACCTTGCAAGCGACGATGCCAGCTTCGTCAGCGGTACCCATCTGTTTGTCGATAATTGTTTTACAGCGATGTGAGGGGAGGGGGAGACATGGTTTTGGAAAAAGGCGGCCTGTGGCGCAACTGGGTCGGCAATCAATATTGCGTCTCGCAATTCAAGGCATCGCCGGAAACGGAAGCCGAAGTGGCAGAGCTTGTCCACGAAGCCGATCGGCGTGACCTGGCGGTGCGTGTTTCGGGCTCGGGGCATTCCTTCACGCCCGTCGTCGGCACCAATGGCCTGCTGCTGTCGCTCGCAAACCTGCGCGGCGTGCAGAATATCGATCGGGAGCGAAAGCAGATCACCGTCGCCGGCGGCACGCGCATCAACGAAATCGGCAGGACGCTGAAGGAGCACGGTCTTTCGCTGGTCAACCAGGGCGACATCGACAGCCAGGCTGTCGCCGGCGCGTTTACGACCGGAACCCACGGTACGGGGATCAAGCTCGGAAACCTGGCCTCGTCGATTGCCGGCATGCGTATCGTCACCGCCACCGGAGACATCCTCGATATCGACGGTCGCGACAGGGACAGGCTGCATGCGGCCCAGGTTTCGGTTGGTACGCTCGGCGTTATCTCTTCGCTGACGCTCAACGTCATGGACGCCTATAATCTGCACGAACGTCTCTGGCGGGACGATTTCGAGACCTGCATGGAACGCCACGATGAGCTGGCTTTCCAACACCGCCATTTCGGCTTCTTCTGGTGCCCGACGCCCGAAAGCCGCCATCTGTACTGTCTTGCCGACACGTCTGCGGTGTCGAGCACCAACAAGCTGGCCGATGTCTGCGAGATGAAGGTCATGGACATGACCGACGCAGCACCGATGGAAGGCGAATTCGAGAAAATTGCCTATAGTTCGGAGGTCTATCCCATCGAATACGTGCCGAACTTCGTCGAGCTGGAATACGCGGTTCCGCTCGAGCACGGCAAGGCCGCGGTGAGGGCTGTCCGGGATCTGATGCTCAACAAGCACACCAACTGCATCTATCCGATCGAATACCGGTTTACCGCGGGCGATCCGGCCTGGATGAGCCCCTTTCATCACCAGGACAGTATCACCCTGTCGGTGTCGGGTGGTCCGGGTATCGACTACTGGCCCTTCCTGAGGGACGTCGACCAAATTCTTGGCAGGTACAATTCTCGGCCGCATTGGGGAAAGATGCATTTCCTCGACACGGACGACGTCACAAGGCTTTACCCTCGCGCCAAAGAGTTTCGAGCGCTCAGACGGGATTTGGATCCGAAAGGCCGGTTCCTGAACGACCACTTGAAGATGTTGTTTGGATAAGGATCAAGCTTCTATCAATCGCGTCTAGGCAGCGGCGGCCTTGGACGGTTTGAGGCCGAGAATGCGCACCGCGTTATCGTGGAAGATCTTCTGCTTGGTGGCGGCGCTCATCTCGATCTCGTCGAGAAGCTTCAGGCAGACGGCCGGGTCCCAGCAGGGATAGTCCGTACCGTACATGACGTTATCGGCGCCGAAATATTCGATCGCGAACCTCTGGCCGGCGGAATGCGGTGAAACCGTATCGGTGAACATCTGGTGCAGGTAATGGCTGACCGGCTTGGTCAGGCCGGCGGTCTTTGAATTTTTGTCCATGCGGCCGGATTGGTATGGCAGCGCGCCGCCCGTATGCGACATGACGATCTTGAGGCCCGGGTGACGCTCCATCATGCCGGAAAGGATGAGCCGCGACGCTGCCGCGCTCACTTCGACCACGCGGCCGAGGCTCAGGTGCAGGGCATCATTATAGCCCTGCATCACGTCGGCGAAAACCGCATCGGTCGGATGCAGGAACATCGGCAGGCCAAGTTCCGCGACCCGCTGGTAGAAGGGTTCCAGCCGGACATCGTCGATCATGCCCTCCTTGCCGACGCTGCCGGGCAGGTTGACCCCCATCAGACCAAGCCGGTTGACCGCATCGTCGAGCACTTCGATTGCAACTCGCGTATCGACCAGCGGAATCGCCGCAGAGGCCCAGACGCGGCCGGGATAACGCCGCTGCGCCCAGGCCATTTCCTCGTTCCAGGCCAGCGCCGCGTCGCGGCCTTCCTCGACCGGCAGTTCCGAAAAGTAGATCGACAGCGGGCCGATCGAGCAGACCACCGAAATGTCATGGCCGAGACTGTCCATATAGGCGAGCTGCTCGTCGAGATCGAACCATTCCTTCCAGCTCGCCACCGTGCCGCGGCGCCCATTGGCGCCGTGATAGGTATAGCCGCCGCGCGCATTGACGACGGCCCTTGGAAAACCTTCGCGCTTCAGAAGCGGTTCGAAAATCGACCGCGGCCACCAGTGGAAATGGGAATCGATGATTTTCATGAGACTATCCTCAAGATGTTCTTCAACGGTTGCTATCGACGCGCCAGGAATCGGTCCTGCTTTCCAGGAACGACAGGATCTGGGTCAGCAGCACACCGAGCACGACGACGATGACGATCGACACCATCATCTTGGTCGTCTGCATCAACTGCCCATAGTAGGTGATGGCGTAGCCAAGGCCGGCATTGGCGCCGAAGAGTTCGGCGACCACGACACCGGTCAGCGCCCGGCCGACGCCGAGGCGAAGGCCGGCCATCATCACCGGCACGGATCCCGGCAATGCAACACGCAGGAAGATGTCGAGCGGCTTCGCCCCGAAGGAACGCGCCGCGCGGGCAAGGTCGCGATCGGTATTCTTGATGCCGGACAGGGTGTTGGCATAGATCGGCGTCAGCGCGAAAAGGAAGGCGATCGCGATGATTGTCGGCCGGCCGTATCCGAGCCAGGCGACGAAAAGAGGATAGAAGGCGACGGTCGGCGCCGAATATTTGAACCAGATGAACGGTTCGAGCGCCGATTCCACATCCGCAAACCAGCCGGCCAGCATGCCGAGGACAATACCGACCACGGCGGCAAGACCGAGCGACCAGGCGAAGCAATAAAGCGTCGCCGCCACATTGGTGGCGACCGAACCATCTTCGAACTGAGCCATGAATTCCACGGCGACCTGGCTCGGCGTCGAGATGAAGAACGGATTGATGAAGCCGGTGTCGACGGCGATCTGCCAGAAAACCACGATGCCGATCATCGACAGAGTGCCGAGCACGAGCGCCTGGCGGCGATAGAAAAGTTCGGCGATCATTTCGACCTCCAGTCGCGGACCTTGTTCTCCACCGAGCGGACGATGACGGTCAGCGTGTAGCCGAAGGCGCTGACGATCAGTGCATAGACGAGCAGGCGGTCGATGCGCATGGCGGAGCCATAGAGATTGAGCTGATAACCGATGCCCGCCTGCGACACGAACAACTCACCGACGATGACGCCGAGCACGGCACGGCCGACGGCGAGCCTCAGGCCCGTGAGCAACGCCGGCAGCGAACCCGGCACCAGGACGCGGGTGAAGATATCGAACCTGGTCGCGCCGAACGAACGCGCCATCCGGATGAACCGCGGATCGGCTTCGCTCATGCCGGCCATGGTGTTGAGGACGATCGGGAAAACCGCGCCGAGGAAAACGACGGCGATCTTCGGGGCCATATCGATGCCGAGCCAGATCACCATGATCGGCAGCAGCACCAGCGTCGGGGCGATATAAAGCGCCATCAGCGGCGGATCGATCAGGTAGCGGGCGATCTTGGAGGTGCCGAGCAGCACGCCGAGCGGGATCGACACCACGATCGCCAGTGCGAAACCGGCGATGAACTCCGTCAGGCTGATACGGGCGTGATAGAGGAAATTGTCATTCCGGAAGATATCGATCGCCGCGAAGAAAACCTCCGTCGGGCGGCTGGTGAAACGGCCATTCACCCAGCCCATGGTCGGGGCGATCTGCCACAGCACAAGAAATGCAAGGACGGCAAGCGTCCCGATGATCGCCGAGCGGGACGGACGCAGGAAGGAAAGGGACAGCTGTCGGGTTTCCGCTGGTCCGGCGGTTATTTCTGCCGATCTCATGCGACCTCCTGCACCAGCTGCATACTGGACATGTCTTCCGCCAGATGGGCGCGCAGCCGCTTGCGCAATTCGTGGAAGTCGTCGCTGTCGAGGATTGCCTCGTTGCGCGGGCGCGGCAGATCGACCTTGATCACTTCCTTGATATGACCCGGATTGCGGCCCATGACGACGATCTTGTCGGCAAGGAATATCGCTTCGTCGATATCGTGGGTGACGAACAACGCCGTTTTCTTGGCGCGCTCCCAGATGCGCAAAAGCTCGGTACCCATGATCTCGCGGGTCTGGGCGTCGAGCGCCCCGAACGGCTCATCCATGAGCAGCACTTCGGGATCGACGGCAAGCGCCCGGGCAATATTGACGCGCTGGCGCATGCCGCCGGAAAGCTGGTGCGGATGATAGTCGGAGAAGCGGCCGAGACCGACGAGGCGGATCATCTGCATGGCCCGCTCGTTGAGGTCGCCGCCGCTCCAGCGCTGCATTTCGAGCCCGAACTTGACGTTGCCGCGCACCGAACGCCAGGGAAGAAGAGAGGCTTCCTGAAACACCACCGCGCGGTCGGGACCCGGACCATCAACCCGCTTGCCATCGATCTCAATCGAACCACGCGTCAGGCCGACGAGCCCCGCGACCGCCATCAGCAGAGTGCTCTTGCCGCAACCGCTGGAGCCGACGATGGTGACGAATTCGCCCTTTTCGACCGACAAGGCGACACTGTCGACGGCAGAGAACACCTCGTTGCTCTTCGGTTTGCGATAGTCGATTCCGAGATCGCGGATTTCAATCTGCGCCACTGCTTTCTCCTCCTGGAGCGGGCCTCCGCCCGCTCTCGTTATATTATCATGCAAATGGAAGGCTCACTTCGGCTTCCACTCGTTGTAGGTATCGTGGAACGTGCCGACCCAATACTTTTCGACCGGCATGGGCTGCTTATAGGTGCCGTTCATGATGCCGACATCCCAGAAGGCCTTCATGCCCGCGTCGCTCGCCAGACGGCCGTCTTCGAAGATCTCATCGATGAAGTCGTCATAACCGCGGTTGAGATAGGTCTCCTCGAGGCCGAGCTTGGAGGCGAGGAGCTTGACCGATTCTTCCTTGTGGGCCTTGGACCACCGGACGGCCTTGGCAAAGCCGCGCAGCACGGCCTTGATGGCATTCGGATCGTTCTTGATGAAATCCTCACGCGCATAGAAGCAGTGGAATGGGAAATCCGGCGCAATCGACTTCTGTTGCAGGATCAGGTTGAAGCCGCGATCGGCCGCCATGAACTTTTCCGGCGTCGCGAAGATATTGACTTCGAGCTGGCCGGCTTCCATCGCAGCGAGACGCGGCACGGAGCCGCCGCCCTGGACGATCTGCACTTCGCTCTTCGGATCGATGCCCTTTGTCTTCAGCGCATAACGCGTCAGGAAGTCGGTCGAGGAACCGAAGGTCGAGATACCGAAACGCTTGCCCTTGGCGTCTTCGAGCGTCTTGATCGACGGCACCGAATACCAGTCGAAGACTGCCATGTTGAAGCCGCCGTAGAAGATCTTCACGCCCTGGCCGGTTTCGACCCCGACAAGCGCTTCCGAGAAGGCGCCAACGCCGATATCCACGGCGCCGGCGACCATGCCGCGCACCAGGTCCGTGCCGCCCTTGAAGGCGACGATCTTGACGTTGATACCCTCTTCCTTGAAGAAACCCTGTGCATCGGCAACATAGATCGGCAACAGGGTCGAGGTATTGAGCGGCAGGCCGATCGTGATGTCCTTCTTCTCGATCGCCTGGGCGCTCGCCGCCTGAAAGGACAGCGCGGCAAATGCCGCC
Organism: Neorhizobium sp. BETTINA12A; assembly: GCF_023006485.1. Lineage (NCBI taxonomy): Bacteria > Pseudomonadati > Pseudomonadota > Alphaproteobacteria > Hyphomicrobiales > Rhizobiaceae > Neorhizobium > Neorhizobium sp. BETTINA12A. Next base: position 964 of record NZ_JALBGW010000026.1, on the reverse strand, counting down.
GCTGTCGCCATAGTTTTCAGAAATTTCAACATTCTCTCCTCCTTGTAACGCCGGCACTCCCTGCGGCATCTGCTTTTCGTTAGTTTCAGTGTCCCTTCAGGCCGCCTCGCTCCTTGGGAAAGAGGCGTCCGTAAACTCCAGCAGCAGGCTGCGGGCCTCCTGAACGGCAGCCGGGCCGGCTTTGGCAAGCGCGGCTTGCAGCCGCCGCAATTGCCGCACCGTGGTCGCGGGAAGGCTGTCGATCTTGCGGTCGAGCATCACCTGAGCGTCCTCACCGGTAGTCTGCGGCCAGACGGCCTCGCGTGTCTGTCCCTTTGTCGATACGACAACCCGCGCTGGCCAACCTTCGCCGGCGAGCGTGTCATCGGCCGTGATCGTCACGCGCTGGGCAAAGGCCATGACATCCGCATTAAAGGGACGGGCGCGGTCGACATCCGTCAGCCGTGCTGGCTCGAAGGCGGCGATGCCGAGCTGCAGGCCGAGATGGGCGATGGTCGATAAACGATCTTCGGCAACAAGCAGCCGGCTGACGACGGGGGCCGCGACCGGTGGCAGAAAAACTTCGATGCTGTCGATGGTATTGGGGGCGACACCCTTCTCCAGCAGATGACGGAAAGCCTGGATCGCATTGACACCCTGGCGGGCGGAGACGAAGGGCTTCATGCCGACCCCTGTGATCGCCAGCGGATCGACATGGTTAGGCTCCAGGGCAACCGCCGCCGCCGCTTGTCCTTTCATCCAGCTTGGAGACAGCAGTTCGAGATCGCCCTTGATGCCAGCCTTCGCGGCAAGCGCTGCCCGGATACCCTTCAATGTGGCTTCGCCGATCACCAGCCAACGGGCCGACGGCATGCCGGACGGGCGGCCGTTGCGTCCCGAACTGCCGGCCATGGACAGCACCAGCGCCTGAGCAACCTGTTCGTCCGAAAGACCAAGTGCGATCGCCGCACTGACGGCCGCGACG